>JACFNM010000029.1 GCA_019454915.1 Chitinophagaceae bacterium | reverse complement strand
GGATTCAGAAGAACTATTTTCCCTGGACTCTTTGGGGCTTTCTCAAAACATTGTTCTCACAGATATGGTTTCTGACAGGAAGTATTATCGTAAGCATCCTCGGGATTATTTTTGTAAAGGTCAATCCTTTTAATCAGGAAAAAGGACGGTATTGGTTTCATGTGGCGATTGCGCGTTTCTCCAAATCCCTGATTTATATCATGGGCAACGTGAAAAAGACAATTGTCAATCCATTAAGTGAAAACTTTCAAAAGCCGGCGATAATCATTTGTAATCATCAGTCGGAGTTAGATAATTTTCTGATGATGATGCAATACCCCAAACTGATTTTGCTCACCAATGACCGCGTAAGGAGTGCGCCTGTCTCGGGCGCTATCGCTCGGATGGCGGATTATTACTCAGCCTCAGCGGGAATTGAAAACAGCCTTCCTGCCATAGAGAAAAAAGTAGAACAGGGATATTCTGTTGTTATCTTCCCCGAAGGCACCCGTTCCGCAGACGGCGCGGTAGGGCGTTTTCATAAAGGGGCATTTTATTTAGCGGAGAAGCTGAATTTGGATATACTGCCTGTTGTCATTCACGGAAGCGGCTATACACTTTCCAAAAATGATATACTGGTAAAGAACGGAAAAATCACCATCCAATACCTTCCGCGAATTACACCCGACGACACCAAATTCGGATCAGGATACCGCGAAAGAGCAAAATCCGTCAGACAATACATCAGCCGGGAATACGAAAAACTGAGAGCTCGTTTAGAAGACATTTCCTGGTTCAGGGAACAGTTGTTCTATAATTATATTTACAAAGGTCCCGTATTGGAATGGTATATGCGTGTTAAGGTAAGACTGGAAAAAGACTACAAACCGATTCATAACCTGTTGCCCCAAAAAGGCAGATTACTTGACCTGGGTTGCGGATATGGCTTCATGTCTTATATGCTGCATTTTGCGGCAGGGGATAGGGATATCCTCGGTATAGATTACGACGAAGAGAAAATCGGGGTGGCGGCACATTGCTTCAGTAGAAATACGCGAATCCGTTTTGAATATGCGGACGTGATGAAGATTTCTCTGGAAAAATACGACGGTATTATCATGGCCGACATGTTACATTACCTGACTCCGGAACAGCAAAGTTCACTGATTGAGAAATGCCTTCTGAGTCTTAATGAAAACGGGGTTCTGTTAATACGGGACGGAGACAAAGATCTCCAGGAAAAACATAAGGGAACCGAACTGACTGAATTTTTTTCCACCAGACTGTTGCACTTTAATAAGACAGCGGAAACCGGTTTGTCTTTTCTCTCCGGAAGTATGATAACGGAACTGGCCGACAGGCATGGGTTCACTTGCAAGCGTATTGATGAGACAAAGTACACCTCCAATGTTATTTTTGTAATTCAAAACCAGCCCCGGGTGTCATGAACAAATATGATATCGTAATTATCGGAAGCGGCATAGGAGGCTTAGTATGCGGAGGAATACTGGCCAGGGAAGGTTATCGTGTATGTATACTGGAAAAGAACAACCAGATTGGCGGAAGCCTGCAGACTTTTTCGCGTGACAAAAGGATATTCGACTCGGGGGTGCATTACTTAGGTGGATTAGGCGAGGGGCAAAATCTCTATCAAATCTTCAAATACCTCGAAGTGATGGATAAGCTGAAGCTGGAACGGATGGATGAGGACGCTTTTGATAAGATACTTATCGGTGACGACCCGAAAGAGTATCGCCAGGGCCAGGGATATGAAAATTTTATCCGGAACCTTGTTAAGGATTTTCCGGAGGAGGAAGCCGGTATTCGGGCCTACTGCGAGAAAATTAAGGAAGTATGCAGCAGGTTTCCGTTATACAATTTGAGAACGAACGGACTGCATGAAGACAAAGCCGATGTTTGGGGATTAGATACCTATACGGTGGTTTCCTCACTGATTCAAAATAAGACATTACAGTCCGTTTTGGTAGGCAACAATGCGCTGTACGTTGGCCGGGCCAATGAAACACCTTTTTATATCCATTCGTTGATCATTAACAGCTATATTCAAAGCGCCTGGAAATGCGTCAACGGAGGATCTCAAATCGCTAATATTCTGGCTAAAAATATCCGGAAGTATGGCGGTGAAATCATCAAGTATTGTGAGGTCACCCGTTTGGTAACGGAAGCCGACAAAGTATTATATGCCGAAACGGCTAACGGGAAGCAATATCATGCCGACCGCTTTATTTCTAATCTGCACCCGGCCCGGACAATGGATATGACGGAAAGCGAAGCCATCAAACCGGTATACCGGAAGCGGATTGCCTCATTACCCCAGACGATCTCTTCTTTTCTGATTCACATTGCTTTAAAGGAAAATTGTTTCCCTTACTATAAACACAACTATTATTATCATAAGCCTGGGCATATATGGGGTCTGGCGGATTATACTGAGGATAACTGGCCCTTAGGATATGCTATCTTTTTACCCCCGTCCTATAGAACCGGTGAGTATGCTGACGCGATGACGATCTTTTCCTATATGCGTTATGAAGAGATGAAGCCCTGGGAGCATACATTTAATACCATCTATGATGAAAATGACCGCGGCGCCGATTATGAATTGTTCAAGAAGAGAAAAGCGGAAACCCTGCTGGATTGTGTGGAACAGCGGTTTCCGGGACTAAGGAATTGTATCAAATCATACAGTACGTCCACGCCGCTGTCGTACAGAGACTATATTGGAAATTATGACGGGTCGCTGTACGGAGTAGCAAAAGATTATCGGGATCCATTAAAAACATTTATATCTCCACGTACCAAAGTCCGAAATTTGTACCTTACCGGGCAAAATATTAATGTGCACGGAGTGTTGGGAGCTTCTATCAGCGCCCTGTTAACCTGCATCACCATATTGGGGAATGAGGATATTGTTGAAAAGATAAAAAATGCGTAGAATCAGAATTTTAACCCGCTGGCTGTTATATATTATTGGAGGATTTATTTTCCTGCTTGCCTGTCTTTGGGGATATGTTGCCTATGTAAGCCGTATAAATCCTCCGGCAGTTTCGGTGTCTGACAAAGAAACACTCCAATGGAAGCGAGCCGATCACCCTGATCATTTTTATACGATAGGAAACAACTGGCTGAGAAAAAGCGCTTCCGGTTTGTTTGAGATGTATGTGGAAGGAGACGCATTCGAGAGGGGGGTGGCCAACGGGAAATTGTCCAGGGAGTTGTTGGTACAACAGGAAGATTATTTCAGTAACCAGATTCGGAAAATGATACCTTCCGATTTCTATCTGCATTTCCTCAAATACGTCATCGGCTGGTTCAATCGTCACCTGGATCAATATGTAATAGACGAGTATAAGCGGGAGATCTATGGCATTTCGGAATCCGCATCAAATGAATACAAATATATAGGGACGAACTACCAGCGTATATTAAACTATCATGCGGCACACGATATCGGGCATGCATTGCAAAACATGGCATTGGTGGGTTGTACTTCTTTTGCCACCTGGGATGGGGCTTCGGCTGACAGCAGCCTGATAATAGGTCGTAATTTTGATTTTTATGTGAGCGATGATTTCGCCAAAAATAAAATCATCCTGTTTGAAAACCCGGCTGAAGGCTACAAATTCATGAGTGTTACCTGGGGAGGATTCATAGGAGTGGTATCCGGCATGAATGAGAAAGGGCTTACGGTTACGATTAACGCAGCCAAAAGTCGCATTCCCCCGGGTTCTGCCACGCCGGTTTCTCTCGTTGCGAGGGAAATACTGCAATATGCGGCTAACATTCAGCAGGCGATTGCGATCGCACATAAGCGAACCATGTTCGTGTCGGAATCATTCTTAATCGGCTCCGCGGCCGACCATAAAGCCGTCATTATTGAAAAAACACCGGACACGATGGACGTATATGACCCGCAATCCAACCATATACTATGCGCCAACCATTATCAAAGTAAAATTTTAGTCGGCTCGGAATCAAATGTGGAACAAATGCGGGAGAGCTCTTCTGCATACCGGTACAAGCGATTAGAGGAACTGATGGAGCAGCAGCGCGTCAACACGGTTCAAAAAACCGTAGAGATTTTACGGGACAGGAAAGGGCTGGGAAATACCGACATCGGATGGGGAAATGAAAAGGCATTGAATCAATTGATATCACATCATGCCATCGTATTCGAGCCGGAGAAAAGGCGGGTGTGGGTATCAACGGCACCCTGGCAGTTAGGAGAATTTGTTGCCTACGATTTGAATAAAGTTTTCAAGCTGCCGGCTCTTAGGAAAAATCATGAGATCTATGATTCATCGCTGACCATTCCGGCGGATCCGTTCCTTCTGACAGATTCTTTCCATCGTTTTGAAAAATACAGGATGCTCAAAAACCGGATGCATGATGGACTGGAGATAGATCCGGACAGTCTGATAGCAGACAACCCGCAATTTTACCATAGCTATGTATTGGCGGGTGATTACTGTATAAAAAAGTCGGCATACAGACAGGCGTTGGAATACTATGAGGAAGCATTGACGAAAGAAATAGCGACCAAACCGGAAGAAAATTACATCAAAGGCAAGATCGACGAAATACGAAAAATTTTGAACAAAAAATAATGATTTCGGGGATAGGAACAGACATAGTTGAAACAAGCCGGATAGCCAGAGCTATTGAAAAAGAACAGGGATTTCGGGAACTCGTCTTTTCAAATGATGAAATCGCCTATTGTGAATCCAAAACCAATAAATACGAACATTATGCCGCAAGGTTTGCCGCCAAAGAAGCGTTTTTCAAAGCCATTGGAACCGGATGGAAAGCCGGCACGGCTTTTCATGAAGTAGAAATAGGCAATAACGAAAACGGGAAGCCGGAGATCATACTCCGCGGAGAAACGGCAAGGACGGTTGGTGATATAAGAATCCTGGTTTCTTTATCTCATATTAAAGACCTTGCAGTGGCAATGGTCATTGTTAACCCCTGAAGAAATATTTTTTCTTACCTAAAAAGTAACCATTCTTGTGAAAATAAAATTTGGTTGGAAGGCCGTTTTCCTGTTAGTCCTGATTGTATTATATGCTTCCAATCTACGCGCTCCCATCACGGCTGTGGGACCGGTGATACCGGATATGGCGGATGAGTTGGCCCTGACTCCCGGGATGATTGGCTTGTTTACCGCTATTCCGCTGATTTGCTTTTCTTTGTTTTCAACCTTTATGCCCCGGATGGCGGGAATATTCGGATTGCAAAAATTCTTGTTGTACTCTTTGATATTACTGATATTAGGGCTATTCCTTCGTTCGGGAGGCAACATTTCAATGCTTTTCGCCGGTTCTATTTTTATAGGTATCGCCATTACGATGGGAAATGTGCTGATGCCGGCTTATATCAAGAAAAGATTTCCGAACCAGGCGGGCTGGGTCACTGGTTTCTATTTGTTGTCCATGAATCTGGCATCGGCGATCGCCGTGGGATATAGCCTCCGCCTGGGGGATATTGGCAACTATGGATGGAAAGGCTCACTCGCCATTTGGTGGATATTGGGGGCGCTGACTTTAATCGCCTGGATTCCGGTGGTAATCCGGGAGAAGAATGGTAATACATCGGGGCAGGATGCTTCTGTGATCCGGCGGGTTTGGAGATCGCGGCTGGCATGGCAAATTTCCATTTTTATGGGGCTTCAATCCGTTATCTTTTATGTGTTCGCCGCCTGGCTTCCTACCATGTTGCAGGGATGGGGAATGGATGCCGACAGCGCCGGATGGGTACTTTCCTACTTCCAAATGGGCGGAGTGCCCATGATGTTGATTGGGCCTTTGATGGCTGATAAGATGAAAAAGCAGAACGGATTAATATGGCTGACCTTCCTGGTTATATTTGTGGGCTTGCTGCTTATCATTATTTGGAAGACGCAGTTTGTGATTCTGGCTTCAATATTGGTAGGGGTTGGCATCGGTCTCGCTTTTGCACTCGCTACAATGTTTTTTATTTTGCGAACAAGAAGTACCGCTGAGTCAGCAGCCCTTTCAGGTATGTCTCAATCGGTCGGCTATTTTGAGGCTGCTTTGGGTCCGCCTTTATTTGGATTATTATATGCCTGGACGGGTGGTTGGTTCATCCCTATGTTACTCCTTTTTTCCGCAACATTCCTGTTGCTTTTTACGGGACTGAAGGCTGCCAGAGATAAGTTTGTATAGTAATATGAGAAATTTGCCCGTCGTGTTTAACATTAATTAACCTTAGCTAATTGGTGCTTCCTGAGCGATTGAAGTTTAAATTGTCTTAGTTTCGCAATCCATGAAAGGAATTTATTTTATAATCGGATTAATACTGGTGTTTTCTGCCTGTAACGAGAAAGAGAAAAAGGCGGCTGCACCCATCAGAGAAAGGAGCAGGACTGTATTGGCGGACGGGTTTATCGTAAAAACGATTCCTTTAAGCGAGAACATTGAAGTTGCCGGCTCGTTGATGCCGGCCGAAGCAACGGATATCCGCCCGGAAATCAGCGGACGACTGGTGGGGATTAATTTTCATGAAGGAAGTTTCGTGAAAAAAGGAACCTTGTTAGCCAAATTATTTGATGAAGATTTGCAGGCACAATTGAAGAAACTGGAAGTTCAGTTGGAAATCAATCAGAAAACAGTGGAGCGTTACAAAGAGTTATTAAAGATACAGGGCGTCAGTCAGCAGGATGTGGACTTAAGCGAACTTCAGGTAAATAACAATAAGGCAGATATTGAGCTGATAAAAGTGGCTATTACTAAAACGGAAATAAGAGCACCCTTTGATGGGAGGATAGGATTGAGGAAGGTAAGTTTAGGCGCCTACGTTTCGCCCAACGATGTAATCGCCACTATCCGCGAAGTCGATCAATTAAAACTGGAATTTACCGTTCCCGAGAAATACAGTGTTAACTTTGTACCGGGGAAAAAGATCAGTTTCAGCATAGACGGGGTGCATGATAAGAAGTTTGAGGCAACGGTAATGGCGAGTGAATATTTTATTGATGCCAATACACGCAGTTTAAACCTAAAAGCGCTGATCCGGGAGAAGCATCCCTCGCTGATACCGGGCGCTTTTGCTAAAGTAGCTTTGGAATTGGGGAAAGATAACAACGCTGTCATTATACCCACACAGGCTGTTATCCCGCTTAGCCGGGGTAAGCAGGTAATCGTTTATAATGATGGTGCGCCTCGTTTTATAGAAGTTAAGACTGGTATCCGGGATTCAGTATATGTGCAGATCATGGACGGTGTGCATATAGGCGATACCGTATTGATTTCCGGTTTGATGGCCGTAAAACCCGATTCACGAATCGAACTGAGCAAAATACAATAATGAATATTTCTGAATTAAGTCTGAGAAGGCCGGTGCTGGCGACGGTAGCGAGCATATTAATTGTGGTGTTTGGCGCGATCGGCTTCACCTTTTTAGGTGTCAGAGATTATCCGGCTATTGACCCACCTATTATCAACGTCCGCACAAGTTATGCGGGAGCTAATTCAGATATTATAGAATCTCAGATAACCGAACCGCTGGAAAAATCCATCAATGGTATCGCCGGTATAAAAAATATGACGTCTTCGAGTAGCCAGGGTATTAGCAATATCAGCGTTGAGTTTGACCTGGGTATTGATCTGGAAGCGGCTGCGAACGATGTCAGGGATAAAGTTTCGCAAGCGCAGCGCCGGCTTCCCAATGATCTCGATGCCCCACCTGTGGTGTCAAAGGCTGATGCCAGTTCAGATGCAATTATTTCCATGACGGTACAGAGCAATACCCGCAATCAATTAGAAATTACGGAATATGCTACTAATGTATTGCAGGAAAGGCTGCAAACAATACCGGGTGTAAGCAGTCTGCAAATATGGGGTGAGAAGAAATACGCTATGAGGATATGGTTTGAGCCATCCAAATTAAATGCCTATGGCCTCACTTTTCAGGATGTACAGGATGCGTTAAGGAGAGAAAATGTGGAACTGCCTTCCGGAAAAATAGCCGGTTACAATACCGAACTGACCGTAAGGACTTTTGGCAGGCTGACTACCGAAGAAGAGTTTAATAATATCATTATAAAAAATTTCGGCGGCAGTATTATCCGGCTGAAAGATATCGGCGAAGCAGTGTTAGGTCCCGAAAATGAAGAAACGGTTTTGAAGTTGAACGGCGTGCCGATGATTTCGCTGGCCATTGTGCCACTACCGGGATCGAACTACGTTGCCATTGCTGATGAATTCTATAAGCGCTATGAGCAATTGAAAAAAGAAGTGCCCGAGGACATCAAACTGGATATCGTTTTGGATCAGAGCATTTTTATTAAAAGATCCATATCGGAAGTTCGGGAGACGCTCTTCATTGCGATTGCGCTAGTTATCCTGATTATATACCTCTTCTTCCGCGATGCGTTAATGGCTATCCGTCCCCTGATAGATATTCCGGTGTCGCTGATCGCCGCATTTTTTATCATGTATCTCGCTGACTTTTCCATCAACGTGTTGAGTCTTTTGGGAATCGTATTAGCAACGGGCTTGGTGGTGGATGACGGGATAGTAGTGACTGAAAATATTTATAAGAAATTAGAAGGCGGGATGAATAAATGGCAGGCGGCAAAGGAGGGTTCCAAAGAAATTTACTTTGCCGTGATCTCTACTTCCGTCACGCTTGCCGTTATCTTTTTACCGATCATCTTCCTGCAGGGTTTTGTGGGCCGTCTTTTCCGCGAATTTGGAATTGTGGTAGCGGGTGCGGTACTGGTTTCTGCTTTCGTTTCCCTCACGCTAACCGCCGTACTGAATGTGAAGTTGGCCCGAAAGGAACACAAGCACGGCTGGTTTTACCGCGTAACCGAACCCTTCTTCAGTGGATTGGAGAACGGGTATCACCGGTTGCTGGCTGTATTCATGAAGGTTAAATGGCTCGCGCTCGTTATCATCGCCATTTGCGGCGCCTTGATTTGGAGCATCGGAGCTAATCTGAAATCGGAATTAGCCCCTCTCGAGGACAGAAGTCAATTTCGGCTTCAGGTAACGATGCCCGAAGGTTCTTCTTTTGAATATACAGACCGCTTTATAGGTAACCTCACTAATCTGATCATGGACTCCGTACCGGAGTTTAAAACTGTATTGACCGTAACCGCTCCCGGCTTTTCCGGTGCAGGTTCGGTGAATACTGGTTTTTTGCGAACCATGCTGGTTGATCCTGACAAAAGAACAAGGTCACAACAAGAGATCGTGGATATGATTAACAGAAATCTTCCACGATTCACGGAGGGGCGTGCATTTGCCATTCAGGAACAAACCATTTCGGTTAATCGGCGCGGTGGTCTGCCGGTACAATTTGTAATTCAGAATAATAACTTTGATAAACTGAAAGAGATTATTCCGAAATTCCTTGATGAAGCCGGTAAGAATCGTGCATTTCAGGGAGTAGATATTGACTTGAAATTTAACAAGCCCGAATTGTCGGTCACGGTAGATCGTCTCAAAGCGAGTGATTTGGGGGTTAGTATAGATGCAATTTCCGAAGCTTTGCAACTGGCCTATAGCAACCGGAGGCTCGGCTATTTCACCCGGGATGGAAAACAGTATGAAGTGATTGGCCAGGTGCCCAGAGACGACCGCAACAAACCTACCGATCTTAAAAATATTTATTTAAGAAATAATCGTGGCGAAAGCATCTCTCTCGATAACCTGGTGAATGTACAGGAAAGTACAACACCACCGGTTATTTATCACTTCAACCGATACAAATCTGCAACTATTTCCGCAGGACTGGCGCCTGGAGTTGCCCTGGGCGACGGTATAAAAGCTATGCAGGATATAGCAGACAAGTTGTTAGATGATACCTTCGCCACCTCTCTTGCCGGTACGTCGCGCGATTTTGCTGAAAGTTCCGGAAATACCATGTTTGCTTTTATACTAGCGCTGCTGCTTATCTTCCTGGTGTTGGCTGCACAGTTCGAAAGTTTTGTTGATCCCTTTATTATAATGCTTACAGTGCCGCTTGCGATAGCCGGCGCCGTTCTGACACTATGGTTGTTTAATCAGACTTTAAACATTTTCTCTCAAATCGGTATGATCATGTTGATTGGGTTGGTGACCAAGAATGGAATCCTGATTGTAGAATTTGCCAATCAGAAGCAGAGGGCAGGCATACCTAAATCTACGGCAGTAGTGGAAGCGGCTGTAGCCCGGTTAAGACCCATTTTAATGACCAGCATGGCGATGGCACTCGGCGCTTTACCCATAGCGCTCTCTATCGGTGCCGCTTCAACCAGCCGTATTCCGCTGGGACTGGTTATTGTTGGTGGAATAATCTTTTCACTTGTGCTGACTTTATTTGTTATTCCGGCCATGTATAGTTTTCTTTCGGCGAAGAAAGGAGTAAGTCATATTGATGAATATTTTACAGAAGAAAAAAAGCCTGAACATTTATGGAGTGGAAAAGAGCCTTCGGTATCCTTACAATAATTTTTGGATATTATTATACAGCCGGAGCTCAGCAGTTGATTACACTGCAGGAAGCCATCGCCGCCGGGTTGAATAAAAATTTCGATATTTTGTTGTTGAATAACGATTCTGTTGCGGCCGCCACTGATCAGCGATACGTGTATGGCGCTTTCCTCCCCAACGTGAATGTGGGCGCAGGAACCCTTTGGACGACCTCGGCTCAAACGCAAAAATATAATAACCGGGATGATGTAAAGGGCTCAGGTATTAAGACCGCCAATCTAAATGCTGCCCTCAATTTAAACTGGACGTTATTCGACGGACTAAAGATGTTTGCCTTGAAGGAAAGGGCAGAAGAGTTGTTGGGATTAGCGGGCATTAACCTGAAAAACCAGGTAGTCAATACAACAGCCGATATCATCAATAACTATTACCTCATCGTCCGTCAGAAACAATTGTTGAAGGCGATAGAAGAACAGATGTCCATTAATGAAGAGCGCGTAAAGTTGGCCGAGAGGAAATTATCCGTGGGACTGGGTACCAAGCCGGAACTTCTCCAGGCAAAAGTGGATTTGAATGCGCAGATTGCTTCCCACCTGGAGCAGCAAACCACCATCGTACAGTTGAAAGACCAGTTGAACCAAATTACCGGCATGCAACTGCCTTCTGTGTATGAAGTGGCAGACTCTATCCCGTTAGACCTCGATTTGAAAATCACTGAAATCCAGGAGAATCTGGAACAAACCAACCCAACTATCCTGCAGGCGTTAAAGGGTGCAGATATTGCTAACACTGCGCTAAAAGAGGCAAAGGCTTCCCGTTGGCCAACACTGTCTTTTGGTTCGGCATATAATTTCGTTCGGAACTCAAATCAGAACAATATCAGTCCTTTTGCGCCCTATTTCAGTAAAAACAGCGCAGTTAATTTTGGATTTACGGCGTCCATCCCTATTCTTAATAACCTGAGTGTGAGAAGAAACGTTGAAAGGGCCAAGCTGGACGTTGCCTATCAGCAAATTGCCGTGGCCAAACAAAAAAGTTTAGTGGATGTATGGGTAAAAGTGGCGTATAACAGTTATCAATACCAGATAAACGCACTACGCCTGGAAGAAGAAAATATTGAGCTTGCTAAAGAAAATGTGATGATCGCCTTAGAACGTTTCCGCCAGGGTGTATCCACCTATCTTGAATTACGGGAAGCGCAGAAAAGTTTAGAAAATGCTTATGATCGCTTAATTGCTGCAAGGTATAACACGAAGGTTTCCGAAACAGAATTATTGCGGTTAAAAGGAGATATCGTACGATAAACCAGAATAGCTAACCCGCTCTATTGAGCAATATCCTTCAAACCATCAAAGCTACCAGGTCACCTAAACAAATATCCTTTTGGTTGTTACGCAGTTCAGTTAAAGCAGGTGTATCCGGAGTTTCTGTCCGCCATCAAAATTCAGAATGCATGTATAGAGGATACGCACTGCGTATTTGCCCTATATTTTTAATATTTTTAGGGTCTTAAACAATACTGACATGGACTATCTGACTCCCAATCCGGATTTGTATAACATACCTTTTCTGATAGACTCATATAAGGACATGCCCTATGTATCCTTAGGCGGTTCAGGATTGAGAGTGCCGGTAGTCGGTTTAGGAACCTGGAAGATGGGATATCCGGACACGGGAGACGGCTCCAGAGTAAATGAACAACAGTCGCTGGCTATACTTGACCGGGCTGCTGAACTGGGCGTATGTTTTTGGGACACCGCCAACCGATATAATAATGCATCCGGTAATTCCGAAAGAATTATAGGAAATTGGTTTCAGCAAAATCCCGGCGACAGGCGGAATATAATAGTGGCAACGAAGGCCTTTGGAGGAATGGACGGTTTTACGCCCAATCATTGCCGTTTATCGAGAAGCAACATCCTGGAGTCTGTATATGCCAGCCTGGAAAGATTGCAGACGGATTATATTGACCTGCTCTATTTTCATTCGTATGAAGGCTCTACGCCTGCGGAAGAAAGCCTTACGGCTATCGAAGACCTGGTAAAACAAGATCTGATACGATATTTTGGTGTTTCTAATTTTACGGTTGAAAATCTCGAATCGTACAAATCAGTTCAAAACCAGTTATCTATACGATGTCGCGTGGTTGCCGTTCAGAATCAGTTCGATCCTCTGAACGGAGAAGCCGAAAAATACCGCGGCGTATTAAACTATGCCCATCAGGAGGGTATATCATTTGTTGCCTGGAGTCCACTGGCAAAAGGGTTACTCTCAGAGAAATATCTTCACATGGAAAAAATCGGTGAAGGAGATCGCCTGTATGATGAGGGAGATCTGAAAAAGCCGCTGGATAAAATCGTTATCCAAAAATTGAACCGTTTGGCGTCATTAGCCCGACAATGGGAACTCACTTTGAGTCAATTGGCCTTAGCCTGGTTGCTTTCCCTTCCCGGAATGGGGCCCATAATCCCTTCTTCCTCATCGGTGAAACAATTAGAAGAAAATGCAGATGTTGGCAAAGTGCGTCTGAACACCGAACAACTGCAACAGATTAACGACGTACTGAGCACGACCTGATTCCAGTCATAAAAGGAGGTTACATTCGGTACCCAGGATTTAACTCAAACAAACCCTGCTACAGCGCTATCACAAGAGATACTAATTCTCTTCTTCCGTATTTTTCATTTGTGATAAAACCGTGTAGGCATTTTTCACAATAACTTTCTTCCCGGTAAAATCAATTTCATCATTTTTTATTTCAATGAATCCATTTTCTCTTATGCCGGTTTGTACAGGCAAAAGGTGAAAGTAATTGTCTTCCCGCTGCTCAATGACAAATTCTCCGTTACTATAACGAACCACAGCAGACTCCGGAACGGCATTAACTTCAGTGCTATTAATCTCGATTCTGGCATTCAGAAACATTCCCGGAAGAAGTTGCTTAGGCTCCTTCTCAAAATGACAATGAACCAGCGCGCTGCGATTATCATCCACATTTTTCGTAATAAGCAGAACCTCACATTCGTATTCAGTCTGCGGATCATCAACAAAAGTCACCATCACTTTTTGTTTTGGCTTAATCTTCCCCAGATCTTTTTCAAATACAGTAAGTACCGCGTGAATATCATCCGGATTGATTAATTCAAATAATACATCGGCTGCATTCACGTATTTACCAATATTGATATTCACTTTGGATACAAAACCGTTTATGGGAGAATAAACAGGAACACTTCTGGAAATATTGGTTTCATCCAGTTTTTCCGGATTAATTCCGATCAATCTGAGTTTCTCGGAATATCCTTTTACCAATACTTTTTGGGAAAAATAATCGGCTTCTGTTTGTTGGTAGTTCTTGTCAGCGCTTATTTTATTTTCGTTCAGTGTTTTCTGACGCTCGTATTCTTTTTCGAGGAAAGATAGTTTGGTTTTAGCTATAAGATAATCCTGCTGCAACTGGATTAGTTCGCGATCCTCCATAACAGCAATCATCTCTCCTTTGGAAACATGCAAACCAGGAAGTAGCCTCGTATTCTTAAGATAGCCTCCAAGAGGGAAACTGATGGATACGATGTTTTGTGGCGGCACATCCACCAATCCATGCACTTTAAGTTCGCTGCTTAACAGTTTTTTCCGGATCGTATCAACCTCTACTTCTGCATTCTTGATCTGCTCAGCAGTGAGTGTGACGCCATCCTTTGAAGAAGTATCTTCTTTTTCTCCCGGCTGCCTGGGCGAAGAGCAGGAACCGAACAATCCAATTAGTAATAATATATTTAAGAAACGCATAGATTCTATTTTCTGTTTAAGTAATTAAATTCAATAACAGCCTGGTTGTATTGCTGAACCGCATCCAGATAATTGATCCTGATATTAATAGCATTATTCATGAGCGTTACCCATTCCACATAGCTGATTTCTCCTTTTTCAAAACTGAGGGCAGCACTACGCATGATCAACGCTGATTGTTCTAAACCCGTGTTTTCGTAATAATCCAGGTTGAGCTGTTCTTTGTTGATGATTGTCTCCAATTGGCTAAGGCTATTCTTCATTTGTTCAATGGAACCCTTCAAATTCAGATCTGCGACTTCTTCCTGAATTTTTCCTGCTTTAATCCTTGCTCGGGCCGCTCCATTAAATAAGGGTATGCCCATAGTCAAACTGGCGATGTGAAAACGATCTCCACCATCGTAATATTTTTGGCTGACCCCATCTTCACTGTGATAGCCTATAATGGATTGATTGCTGTACCCGATGGAAAAATCAGGAGTCAGTTTCGCTTTTTCTATTCCGGTTTGAGCCCTCGCCACCATGGTTTGCATTTCATTATACCTGATCTGCGGGTGTGCGTCAATATCCGTGCTGTCCGGCAATGCATTTCGTTCTGCTTTCAGTGAAGAATAATCAGGGAGAAGCAGTGAGCCGCTTTGCAAAAGCCATTGCAACTGTTGTTGAAGAAGCAATAAGTCAGCATTAAGCTGCGCCTGTTGCAATTTTATCTGCTGCAATTGAGCTTCTGCAGTTGTTTTTTCCAATATATTGGTTTCGCCCGTCTGAAAACGAAGATTGGCGCTTTGTTGAAACCGGCTATAGATAGAATCCAGGCTTTGTAACAATTTTTGCCTCTCCGCGTTATCAACAAGTAAATAAAAGTTGAGTCTGATTGCTTTGTGCAGCTCCGCGTCTTTCCAATTCGCTAATTCTTCTCTGAGATGCTGTTCTGCTTTATATAATTGCCTCTGCCGGTTATATACCACGGGGAGACTAAAACCCTGGCTGACAAAAAAGCGCGTATCGTTATCCAATCCGTTAATGCCTCCGTATTCACCGCCAAACGCCGTCTTGCCGGGGTCAAAAATCCGGGATTGCAATTGCTGCCAGTAACCGGTTTCTTTTTTAATTGCCTGAAGATTCAGGTTTTGAGCGCTGCCCATTTTCAGCATGTCTTCCAGTTTCATCTTTTGCTGGGCTTGCAAAGACCCTGATAACAGGCATAACATAACAATTCCGGCAACCGTGATATTTTTGGGTCTTTTTGTTCTCCCTCTTTCAAACCAGCGATACAATATGGGCAGAACCACCAATGTAAGTATGGTAGCCGTTACCAATCCGCCAATGACTACGGTAGCCAACGGACGTTGCACTTCGGCTCCGGAACTCTGGCTCAGCGCCATGGGTATAAACCCTAACGAAGCGACACTTGCCGTCATCAGCACCGGGCGGAGCCTGATTCGTGTTCCTTCGTGGATAATCTGATTAATGTCTTCCATGCCTGATTTTTTTAACCGGTTAAATTCTGTTATCAGTACAATGCCATTTAAAACAACCACTCCAAAAAGGGCAATGAATCCCACACCGGCGGATATACTGAAGGGCATGCCCCTGATCCAGAGCGCCATAATACCACCAATGGCCGATAACGGAATCGCTGAAAATATAAGTAATCCGTATTTTAAAGAACCAAAGGCGAAATACAGCATGGTTAATATCAACAGGAGCGCTAAAGGAACGGCAATAGCTAACCGATCAGTTGCTTCCGTAAGATTTTCGAACTGACCACCGTATTTTACATAATAGCCGGGAGGTAGTTTTAACAGGCTGGCTGTCTTGTCATTAAGCTCATTCACTACCGACTCCACGTCTCTTCCTCTTACATTGAAACCTACAATAATTCTTCGCTGTGCATTTTCACGCTGAATCTGATTAGGCCCTTCGCGAATTTCTACGGAAGCAACCTGGTATAATGGAATCTGCAACCCAGTAGGCGTAGGAATGAGTAATTGCTGTACATCTGAAAGATCCTTTCTATCTGCGTTGTCTAACCGGACAACTAAATCATAACGCCTTTCATTTTCATAAATAATGCCGGCTGTCTCTCCTGCAAATGCAGCCTGTACCATCCGGTTGATTTCAGAAATATTCAGTTGAAAGCGCGCGATGGATTCACGGTTATATCTGATCACCACCTGAGGTAAACCCGTTACGGTTTCTACATAGATATCTTTCGCTCCCTGAACAGTAGAAACAATACCTCCGAGAGCATTCGCATAAGCGGAAAGGCTGTCCAGGTCATCACCGAATATTTTACATACCACGTCCTGACGGGCGCCTGAAATCAGTTCATTAAACCTCATTTGCACAGGATATTGGAACCCGTGGGCCATACCGGGTATTTCGTCCAATGCCTTGCTCATTTTATTTGCTAATTCATCGAAAGAAGATGCGGAAGACCATTTTTTCTTGGGCTTTAACGTAATCATGATATCCGTCATCTCCAGAGGCATCGGATCGGTAGGGATTTCGCTGGCGCCTATTCGCGTAACAATCTTTTCAATCTCCGGAAAACGATTTTGTAACAGCGCCGCCGCCTTTTGTGTTTGCTTAACGGTTTCTGTCAGCGAACTGCCGGCCAGCAAGCGCGCATCAACCGCAAAGTCGCCTTCCTCTAAGCGCGGAATAAACTCACCCCCCAAATAGCTGAGTATAAGAAGCGAACCCGCAAATAATAATCCTGAAATACTGACGACTGATTTGGGAAACGCTAACGCCTTCTTTAACACTACACTATATATCCGTTGGATACTGTTCATCAATTTATCTGCGAGGCTCTCTTTGTGAGAAATATTTTTGCTCAGGAACAGCGCAGACATCATAGGCACGTACGTGAAAGAAAGAAGAAATGCACCAATTAACGCAAAAGAAACGGTTTGCGCCATTGGCCTGAACATTTTTCCTTCGATTCCGGTAAGCGTTAATATGGGCAGATAGACAATCAAAATAATAATCTGCCCAAATACGGCAGCATTCATCATTTTGGAAGCAGATGAGCCTACTTCCTCATCAAGTTCACGTTGAGTTATTCGTTTAGCAGCAGCAAATTGCTTACCATAATGGAGCCGGTGCAATACCGCCTCAACGATAATAACCGCTCCATCCACGATCAATCCAAAGTCTAATGCTCCGAGGCTCATCAGGTTACCGGACACACCAAATAAATTCATCATGGTGATGGCAAAGAGCATGGATAGAGGGATAACCGAAGCCACAATGAAACCCGCCCTTAGATTACCCAAAAATAACACCAGTACCAATATCACAATTAAGGCTCCCTCCAACAGATTCGTTTTTACTGTGTGTATAGCGTTATCCACCATTTTTGTACGATCGTAAAACGGCTCCAGATCAACACCTTCAGGCAATGTCTTTTTGATCTGTTCTATTTTTGCCTTTACATGTTCTACTACCTGGGAAGCATTGGCTCCTTTCAGCATCAATACCACAGCTCCGGCTACCTCTCCCTGGTTTTTATACGTCATGGCTCCGTACCGGATGGCATGGCCGATCCGTACTTCAGCAACATCTTTTATGAAGATGGGAATACCCGCATCGGTATGCTTTACAAATATTTTTTCCAGATCGGCCGGAGTAGCGGCAAGCCCTTCCGTCCGTATAAAGAGCGCTTCCGGTCCTTTCTCTATATAGGAGCCACCTGAATTTTGGTTATTCTTTTCCAGAGCGTTGAAAACCTCAGTCAGCGTAACGTTCATACTCTTGAGGTGATCGGGTTGAACCGCAATTTCATACTGTTTAAGATAACCCCCGAAACTGCTCACGTCAGCAACACCCGGTGTACCCAATAATTGGCGTCGCACGATCCAGTCCTGTATGGAACGCAGCTCGGTCAGGTCATACTTCCCTTCGTATCCCTTCTGTGGCTTTAACACATACTGGTATATTTCTCCCAGTCCTGTGGTGACCGGCGCCAACTCTGGGTTCCCGGCACTCGCGGGGATTTGATCCCGTACCAGACTTAAACGCTCGCTAACCTGCTGGCGAGCCCAATAGGTATCGGTTTCATCATTAAATACCACAGTGATTACAGATAGTCCGAACCTGGATATTGAACGCATCTCTATCAATCCGGGAATATTCGAATTCGCCTGCTCTAATGGAAAAGTAATGAGCCTTTCTACTTCGGGTGCAGCAAGAGAAGGAGATACCGTTATAATCTGCACCTGATTACTGGTGATATCCGGTAAAGCGTCTATAGGTAAATTTTTCAGGTCTATCGTACCCAACACGATAAGTGCCAGCGTAAATAAACCGATAATCAGCTTGTTCCTTACGGAAAAGCGAATAATAGCATTTAGCATACAAAATGATTTGGCCTGTAAGAAATTAAAATAATCTATATCAGTTCGGCCTGCCTCGGTGGTTGAAATATATCGAAATGAGCGTATTGAGGCTTATTGATTTCATTGTAACTGTAAAAAACTATCGGAGCATCCGGAACAGGATCCAATTTTATCAGCGGAAGGTCGTAAATAAATACTACAGTGTTCAACATATGGCAGTCCACACTGCGAAAGGGCAGTTGCTGATCCTGCATATAATCGTCCGTTATTGTCTTAGGTGACAGATTATGAATTTTGATAAATTTTTCAAAATTCATTTCCGGGTCAACGACACAATGCTGACGGAAATGCTGTAGAAGCTTCGGCAAACGAACCAGTTGATGACATTCCGTAAATGCCAGTAGATACAACAAGATAAATGCTATACTGGTAGTGCGCCTCACAGGGCGCAATTTACAAAAAGGATTAGATATTCGTGATCCGAAGTTTTTTTTTCTTTTACAGACATTTACCGCCTTTTATGTTTTGGTTAGGGTTTATTATCATTAGTGCTAAATACGTCTTTGCTAAAAGAATCCGTAATATTTACCCATCCAATACGCAAACAGGAAATAGGTACCCGTTTCTTCGGTCTTTCCTCCCTTACCTGAATCCAGAATTTTAGGGTTGGTATTCCATCTCGAAACAGTGCTTTCCGGAATGGGAACCGGGGTGGCAGATTGAGGAACTTTATATCTCTGTAACACCGGCTCCTTTTGAAGATCCTGGCGATGACTGTTTTCCATCGTCCAGTCAATGAGATCTATCGGATATAGTTGCAACTGGTGAAGCGCAATATCGAGATCGCAATCTCTCTTCAATAGCGCACTGGCCATAATATTCCATACGGGCATCTCGTCGCTGCGAACCGCTTCCCAGGTTCGTTCAAGGCTTTTCCGATAAAGAGCATGGTAGGGATCTCCTGAAGAAAACCGCAATAATCCGTAATAAGGAAAGAA
>JACFNM010000545.1 GCA_019454915.1 Chitinophagaceae bacterium | reverse complement strand
AACTCACGCCGTGGCGTACCGGAGCCCCAAAGGATAACCTTGTCGAGTCCCTTGGTTTTTGCCTCATGAAATTTACGAATTAACGCGGGTAACACATGGGAGCTGTTCAAATCATAATTATCATTGGGTCCGTATAAGTTGGTGGGCATCACGGAGATGAAATGAGAACCATACTGATCACGATAAGCATCGCACATTTTGATGCCCGCTATCTTGGCGATGGCGTACGGCTCATTGGTAGGTTCCAGTAACCCCGTCAACAAATACGATTCCTTTAGCGGTTGCGGCGCCAGTTTCGGGTAGATACAGGAAGAACCTAAAAACAACAATTTGCTCACGTTTTCCTCATATGCCGCGTGGATTACGTTGGATTGAATCATCAGGTTATCATACAGGAAATCAGCCCGATAGTTATTATTGGCCAGGATGCCGCCCACTTTTGCAGCGGCCAGAAATACATAGTCCGGCTTTTCTTTTGAAAAGAAGTCCTTCACTCCCTGTTGATTGCGAAGGTCTAATTCACGGGACGACCGGGTTACGATGTTGTGATAACCTTCCGCCTGCAGTTTCCGGATGATAGCCGATCCTACCATGCCGCGATGACCGGCCACATATATTTTATCGTTCTTGTTCAAGGATAGAAATTTTGAATTTGCGAATGAAGAGATTACGCTAAAACGGACCTGATTATTCGTACTGGTTCTTGATAGCGAATCCACTGTCTTTCAGGAATTTTTCTTTTTCAAAGAGCGCGATGTCAGCTGTTACCATTTCTTTCACTAATGCCGCTAAATCATAGGAGGGCTTCCATCCCAGTTTCTTTTGTGCTTTTGAAGCGTCGCCCACCAGCAGGTCAACTTCTGTGGGACGGAAATATTTGGGATCCACTGCCACCACTTCTTTTCCCACCGGTAACCGGTAGGAAGGGTGACCGGAGGATTTTACTATGCCCACTTCGTTTTCATTCTTTCCCCTGAATTCCAGTTCTATGCCCACTTCCGCGAATGCCAACCTTACAAATTCCCTTACGGGGGTGGTAATGCCGGTAGCAATCACAAAGTCTTCGGGGACTTCCTGTTGCAGAATGAGCCACATGGCCTGCACATAATCTTTGGCATGCCCCCAGTCGCGTTGAGCGTTTAAGTTGCCAAGGTATAATTTATCCTGCATGCCCAGGGCGATTTTAGCAACGCCGCGGGTTATCTTTCGGGTGACAAAAGTCTCTCCCCGCAGGGGTGATTCATGATTGAATAAGATTCCATTGGCGGCAAACATATTATAGGCTTCCCGGTAATTGACCGTAATCCAATAGGCGTATAATTTAGCTACTGCATAGGGCGAGCGTGGATAGAATGGCGTTGTTTCCGACTGGGGTACTGCCTGCACAAGGCCATACAGCTCAGAAGTGGAAGCCTGGTATAATTTGGTTTTATTAATGAGCCCCAGGAAGCGAATAGCTTCTAAGAGCCGGAGAGCGCCTAACCCGTCTGCATTAGCGGTGTATTCCGGTGTTTCAAAGCTCACGTGTACGTGACTCATGGCGGCGAGGTTATAGATTTCATCCGGTTGGGTTTCCTGAATAATGCGTATCAGGTTGCTGGAATCCGTCAGATCGCCATAATGTAATTTCAACCGAACGTTTTCTTCATGCGGATCCTGATACAGGTGGTCAATGCGGTCCGTATTAAACAGGGAACTACGTCTTTTGATGCCATGTACGAGGTATCCTTTTGATAGCAACAATTCAGCCAGGTAGGCTCCATCCTGCCCGGTAATACCGGTGATGAGGGCGGTTTTACTCATGATTTAAAAAAAGGTAGATATTATAATGTAAGAATCAAAGGAAACTATTTTTTTCTAAATTCTGTTCATGCGCTGAAGTTCAGCGTCGGGAAAGCATCGAACGTCGTTAGTGCCGAAGCTCCGACTGTGGCGGCTTCCGGTTAGTGATTATTCAGGACCGCTTAAGAAACTGCCCTAATTTTCGTAATGGTTTCAGGTATAAGGTGAAAGGGTAAGGCGTCAATCCATTTACCTTCCATGCCATTCGGTCCT
>JACFNM010000544.1 GCA_019454915.1 Chitinophagaceae bacterium | reverse complement strand
TTTTCATATTATATATTTATACTTTTAATATTTATTAATCACACCCTTCGGGGGCAAAGTTGGGCGAAGTTAATATACTTTATTCTCATACAAAATTTCTAACGGTTCAGCCTGACCGTCTGAGGAGAATAGGAGCTTTTTTCAGTTGTATATCAGCTTGTTAATTCGCAGCTTCAAAAAACAGCCTGGAGAACGAAAAAAAGATTTAACTATATTGCATCCCGGCATATTTTGGGACGCGGCCAAAAAGATAAGGTATTTTCAATCAGCGTTTTGCTATAAATAGTTGTCCTTATTATAATCATTCTTAAATCGGCTTTCATGATTTTTCCGAAAAAGGAATCTTTTCTAATAAAACACCTAAGAGGATTACCTGGAATCATCTTACTGATTGGTTTTCTAATGGGTATTAATCATACTCCCGCAGTTGGAAACTCACTCACAGATGGGAACTCCGTCTCCGGTCGCTTGTTTCAGGACAAGGTAAAGGGCAAAGTAATCAATGGCGACGACCAGTCGGCATTAGGCGGCGTTTCTGTTGAGAATCTCCGGAACGGTGAGGGCGCCATCACCGGTACCAATGGTGAATTTTCTATTTCCGCCAGCATAGGAGATAGTCTTCAGTTCACTTTTATCAGTATGGCTACCCGAACGGTTGTTTACCAGGGAGAATCGTTTCTCAACATTATCATGAATCGGGGTGAAGGAGCGCTCTCGGAAGTGGTCATCACGGGTTTTCAGAATTTAGATAAGAAAAAGTTTGCGGGATCGGCTGCCTCCTTAAAAGCAAAAGATATTAAGATGGAAGGCGTTCCTGATGTTAGCAGAATGCTGGAAGGGCGGGTAGCCGGCGTGGCTGTTCAGAATATTTCGGGCACGTTTGGGGCCGCTCCCAAAGTGAGGGTTCGTGGCGCCACTTCATTGAACGGAGATAATAAACCCTTATGGGTAGTGGATGGCGTGGTGTTGGAAGACATCGTAAATATTTCCAATGACCAGTTGTCCAGTGGAGACCCAACTACTTTACTGGGGTCGGCGGTAGCAGGACTGAATGCCAACGATATCGAAAGTTTTGATATCCTGAAAGACGCCGCGGCCACTGCTCTTTACGGTGCGAGGGCTATGAACGGCGTAGTGGTCATCACCACTAAAAAGGGGCGTGCGGGAAAAACGGCTGTCGCTTATTCCGGAAATTTTACCACACAATTTAAACCGACCTACGCTGATTATAATATTATGAATTCGCTGGAGCAAATGTCGGTGTTGGCCGAGTTGGAGCGAAAGGGTTCCTTAAACCCCAATATTCTAAATCGCGGAGACAACGGCGTATATGGGAAGATGTATGAACTGATGGATGCGGATGAGAACGGGAATTTCCCTTTGCAAAACACACAGGAGGCAAGGGCGAATTATCTGAAACGATATGCGACGGCGAATACGGACTGGTTTGATATCCTGTTTCGGCATAACCTGCTGCAGGAACATTCGCTGAGTATTTCCGGGGGCACCGAAAAGTCGCAGAATTACTTTTCCATGAGCTACTACGGTGATAACGGGTGGACCATCGCCGACCGGGTCAACAGGTACACGATCAATTTTCGCAATAACTATAAATTTTCTGAAAGGCTGTCCGCAGGGTTCTCCACCCTTGGCTCGGTCCGCCAGCAAAGAGCGCCCGGAACCCTGGAGCGCATTGACAATGCGGTAGAAGGGCAGTACGACCGGGATTTTGATATCAACCCGTTCAGTTATGCTTTAAATACAAGCCGCACCTTAACAGCATACGATGAGAACGGCCATTTGGAATACTTCAGACGCAATTTTGCACCCTTCAATATCATAGATGAACTAAAGAATAATTTTATAGACGTAAATATCATAGACCTGAAACTTCAGGGTGATTTAAGATATAAAATCACGAATGATTTAAGTTATGAATTTACGGGCGCTGTCCGGTATGTGAAGTCCACCCGTGAACACCAGGTGACCGAAAACGCGAACATGGCGGAAGCGTATCGGTCAGCGGGTACGGCCACGATTGCGCAGAACAATAAATTCTTA
>JACFNM010000543.1 GCA_019454915.1 Chitinophagaceae bacterium | reverse complement strand
GAAGGTGGATATTACCACAGTCATGGACAGGGTTAACAAGGTAATCCGTGAGATAGAACCACACGATTCCAGAGAGCGTTATGAAGGGCTTGGAGTAGATGTTATCTTAGGCTTCGGTGAGCTTCAGGATAGACACACGGTAAAAATCGGGAATGAAACAATAACGGGCAAATATATTGTCATTGCCACGGGTTCCGAACCAGCCGTCCCGCCAATCCACGGTTTAAATGAAGTCAATTATCAAACAAATCGTACCATTTTTCATCTAAAAGAACTTCCAGGACATTTAATCGTATTAGGCAGCGGGCCTATCGGTATTGAACTAGGTCAGGGATTTCGCCATCTGGGTTCTCAGGTAACGATCATTAACCGCAGTCCGGGCTTATTCAAAAAAGATGACCCCGAAGTAGGGCCTCTTATGGAGAAACAACTGAAAGATGACGGCATAGAGCTTCTTTTGGGGATTGTATACCGGGAGGTCAGGCAGGATAGCGATGTAATATCTGTCGAAATAGAACATGAAGGCAAGGGGCGTATTATTACCGGGGATCAGCTACTGGTAGCTACCGGACGATTACCGGCAACGAAGAATCTGGGACTTGATAAGGTTGGGGTCAGAGTAGACGAAAAAGGATATATCGTCACTGACAAAAAACAGAAGACCTCCGTAAAAAATATCTATGCCTGCGGAGATGTAACAGGTCATTATCAGTTCACTCACATGGCCGGTTATCAGGCTGGGATTATCATTCGCAATATAATATTCAAACTGTGCGCTAAAGTAGATTATTCAGCAGTTCCATGGACTACCTATACAAAACCGGAGGTGGCCCATGTGGGATATACAGAACCCATGGCAAGGAAGACCGGTACATATAAAAGTTCGCTGAAGGTAGACCTGTGTGCGATAGACAGGGCAAAGGCAGAAGATGACCGTGTAGGTTTTTTAAAGCTGAACCTGGGCAAAAAAGGGCGTATCATTGGAGCGACGCTTGTCGGTGAAAAGGCAGGGGAAATGATCCCAGCAATAACAATCGCCATTAAGCAGAAACTTACCGCCGGCATTTTCATGAATATGATATTCTCATATCCTACAGAATCGGAAATTCTCAAATCTGCCTCCCTGGAGGCAGCGAAACAGTCATTGAAACCCTGGATGAAGAAGGTGATTCGGGCGGTGTTGTTACGCTAACAATTTTAAAAATCCTGGCGGGTGGATTTTTTACTTTATGGGAATAAATTATGGTTTTTATTTGTCATTAATGTCATAGAAAGACAGTAATACCTGTCTTTAGGCACAATGAAGTTGTTTCTGCCCGGGGGGTGTTAGATCATTTTGATTGTATCTTATCCGAAGGGATTTTTTATAGGAGAGCAACATGTTTAAAAACATTGCGTTATCTTTATGCTTTATAATGGCCAGTGGATATGGATTTTCGTACAACACGGTAAAAGCCCAAACACCTACCCCTACGTTAGTGCCTACACCGACACTGAAAGGTAGTGCTTCCGGTACAGTAACAGCTAAAAAATCCGGCAAACCAATTAAACGTGCAAAAGTTTCTTTGAAAAGCAAGGAACTGAATTTTAAAGACAAAACCACCACTGATAACGACGGTAAATATGTATTTTCAGATTTAAGCGCTGGCAATTATACCCTGAAGGCGAAGAAGCACGGCTTTAAGAATGCAAAAAAGAAATTTGAACTTGCAGAAGGTGAAAATGAGGTGGCCGACATTCAATTGAAAAAAGAAACGAGCGATGACGGCAATGGTGACGATGGCGATGGTGGATACTAAGGGACTTGGAATTTTCTATTATACCGTTTAACTCCCGGCGGGTTCAGGTTTGCAACCTGAACCTATGAGTTTATGCGTATAATGGGGCAATGTACTACGGCAAAATTCCAATGCCCAAATCACAAAATCCCTGTTTGGAATCTGGAATTTATTTGTCATTTGTTCTGCCAATAGAATGCGGGATTGAAAGTATAAAACGTTTGGTTCAGGTTACAAACCTGATAATCATATAGAAGGCACCTCCGAGCGCACTCTTCATGGTA
>JACFNM010000542.1 GCA_019454915.1 Chitinophagaceae bacterium | reverse complement strand
CCTTTATAATTCTGACGTCTTCGGGGATATACTTCAAACATTTGGTCTGTCCTCCCCCACTGCAATGAATCAAACCGTGAATAGACCCGAAGTTTTCCTCTAACACCACTTTCATAACCGGAGCGAAGGTTCGCGTGGGTGATAACAATAATTTTCCGACAGACCTTGCTTGTCCCGCTACGTCCAGGTTATCCGTCATTTTATAATCTCCTATATAAACGACTTCTTCACTCAAAGCGGGTTCAAATGTTTCAGGATATTTTTCCGCATAATATTTACTCAATACATCATGCCTCGCACTGGTAAGCCCGTTACTCCCCAAACCACTGTTATACTCCGGTTCATAAGTACAGCTACCGAATCCAGCCAAACCAACAATCACATCGCCGGCTTGTATCTTTTCATTGGTGACGAGTTTGTTCTTGGGCCAGCGGGAAGTCATGGTGCCATTGACCGCTATGGTCCTCACCACATCGCCTACGTCGGCTGTTTCCCCTCCCAAATAGTGAATATGAATCCCATAATCCGCCATCCGGTCAAAAAACTCCTGCGAACCCCGGATAACCTGTTCCAGCACCTCACCCGGTATTCGCTTCTTATTCCTGTCAATCGTTGAGTTAAAAATAAGATTATCATAAACGCCTACGCACAATAGATCATCCAGGTTCATCACAATAGCATCCTGTGCAATGCCCCTCCACACCGAGGCATCTCCGGTTTCCTTCCAGTATAAATACGCAAGAATACTCTTCGTTCCGGCACCATCGGCGTGCATAATATTTACCAACTGTTGATCGCCGCCTAAGTAATCAGGATAGACTTTACAGAATGCCCTGGGAAACAATCCGCTGTCTAAATTCTTTACCGCAGCATGTACCTCTTCCTTCTGAGCGGAGACTCCTCTCTCGTTATATAAACTCATGATATGTTGTTAAGCCCGGCAAAAGTAAATATTCGCCGTGCAATTATCAATTATCTATTAGCTTTGCAACCCGGATTTGAATAACTACAACGCCGGTTCTGTTAAAATACAAGTATGGCACAAAAAAATGCGCGTTAGCTTCTCCGTTTCTTTTCATCATCAAATCGTCAACCGTCCTGCAAATTCATCGCAACATAGAGCAACTTCCCCATTTCGACAAGGCCGTTGTTACCATCGGCGCCTTTGACGGAGTACACAATGGACACAAAACCATTATCAGGCAACTAAAGTCCGAAGCACTGAGTACGGGAGGCGAAACGGTTATCATTACTTTTCATCCCCACCCCCGGAAGATTGTAGGCGCTAATCACAAAATTGCGTTACTGAACACCCTCCATGAAAAAATTGAATTGTTAGCCAAAGAAGGGATTGATCATCTGGTGATTGTCCCTTTTGATGAAAATTTTGCCTAATTGTGTGCAGAATCCTATATCCGAAATTTCCTGGTAAAAAAAATTCATCCTCACACCATCATCATCGGTTATGATCATCACTTTGGAAAAGACCGGGCGGGGAATTACCTGATGCTCGAGGAATTCGGCAAGGAATTGGGGTTCGCCGTAAAAGAAATACCCAGGAAACTGCTGAATGAGATTACCATAAGCTCAACCCAAATCAGGAAAGCGCTGTCTGAGGGAAATGTAAGAACGGCCAACGCACTGCTTGGATATGACTATTTTTTTGACGGAAAAGTAATAGAAGGAAATCAACTGGGGAGAACCTTAGGCTACCCTACTGCCAATTTATCCGTTGAGGATCCTGAGAAACTGTTACCCGGAAACGGTATTTACGCCGTACAGGTTACCTCGGAAGGCATTCTGTATAAAGGCATGATGAGTATCGGGTTCAATCCCACCATTGGTGACAATAAATTATCTATTGAAGTAAATATTCTTGATTTTGATAAGGACATCTACGGGTCCGTCATTTGCATTCATGTAAAACACTTCCTGCGAAAAGAGCAGAAATTTAACAGCCTCGACGAATTAAAATTCCAAATAGCAAAAGACAAAGAAGAAACCATCCGGCTACTGTCATAAAACTTTTTCGCAGTAGTTCTATCAGGCTGCATTACCCGTAA
>JACFNM010000541.1 GCA_019454915.1 Chitinophagaceae bacterium | reverse complement strand
CCTTCTTTCAAACGTCTGAATGCCATTATCAAACAATACGAAACATTAAGGCAACAGCAATATTTCAGCGAGAAGGTAAAGCGGCTGCTCAGGGAACCGGGTAGGGAATATACCCTGTTCAGGCAATCCAACGGGCGATGGAACTTCAAGCCCGCAACCTACCAGAAACACCTGTTTAATGGTGATAAAGATTCCCGGCAGTGGAAAGTGCAAAATCAATTTGCTGCTCAGCCGTTGAAACTTCGCATACAGGTGCAAATGTCGGTAATGCCTTATCATGATCCGGCTGCCATAACAGTTGCTGAATTTTCTGATCCTAATGAATTTGGAGAGAAACGCACAGCAAAGGGCGTAACCGGAACTGTTGATATAGCTGTAAGTGATAAAGAACGTACCGGAAAGCTTGCTTCTTTCAAGGCCTATAGCGCAGGACTGTCTCCTCAAAAGGGCTCCTGGCTTAAGCTGGAAAAGAAATTTGAGCCCTGGGCAAACCTGGAAAAGAATAAAGGTTTGGGAGTATGGGTAAAAGGCGACGGCAACGGGCAACTGCTGAACCTCCGGCTGGAAACGCCGGAGCACCTTTCCGCCGGCGTTCGGGGCGATCATTATATCAAAGTAGATTTTAAAGGATGGAAATATTTTGAATTGGTGGAGCTTGAATCGGCTGCATTCACGGATTACCTGTGGCCGGGTTCAGAGATCATAAAGGATACCAAAGTAAAAGACCTGTTTGTGTACAAATCCTACCTGCACTCTGTTCAATATGACAAGGTAGATAAGCTCCAGCTGTGGTACAATAATCTTCCGGAAGGAAAGGAAGTAAGCTGTATCATTTCACCGGTAAAGGCGCTCCCCCTCGTGTCGTATAAAGTGGAAAATCCTGTTATAACGGTAAACGGCAAAAAGATCATGTTCCCTGTTACCCTGGAGTCGGGAATGTATCTCGAATTCAATTCGGCTACAGATTGCAAATTATACGATTCCAAAGGAGGTTTTATAAAGGAGGTGAAACCCGTGGGGGCTATTCCATCGCTGGCGGCAGGCGAAAACACGGTCGCGTTTTCCTGTGAAGGGCGACAAGATATCAATCCTCGTGTATCAGTAACCGTTATTAACAACGGAGCACCGCTCCCTCAGGAGCTGAATCAAAAATAATAGAATGCCTTTTAAAATAACACAATACGTGTTTATTGTAGCGCTCCTGCTATCTACAATTTCCGGTAAAGCAACGGATATTGTAATCGAAAATGCGCAACTGAAGTATGTCATTTCCCCAAAAGGTCAGAATCTCCGGTTTATCTACAAACCTTACCAAAAAGATTATCTGTATAAAGACAGCATTTCCTATTGTGCCTATATAGAAATAAATAAAAAAAGGCATCACTCAACAGAAGCCATATATAAAGACCAGGAACTGGTGATAAGGTTTGGCTCTGCTGATATTTCAATCACCCTTGATATCATACCCCGGGAAAGTCATTTTCTTTGGCAGCTAAAAGAAGTCTCGGGGAAAGTGGATGAGCTGACTTTTCTAAATATACCGCTTATTATACAGGGATTGCCGGAAGAGTCGTTTGCTGCATGCGCTTTATCAATGAATTTGCAGACAAAGGTGGAACAGTTGCCGGCTCTGCAAACCTGGTTAAAAGCAGATGCCTATCCATTTCCGGGATTCAAAGGCGCTGCTGTTGCACTCCTGACAACTTCGCAAGAAAATATTTTGCCACTTATCCGTGCCGTGATGCCCGAAGCGGCTTTTCCTATATCCAAAGCGGGAGGTGCCTGGGCAAAATTATCTGCAGATTCATACGGATCATACCTGATGAATTTTGGGAACCTCACCGAAGCAAATGTTGACCAGTGGATTGAATACTGTAACAGCGTAGGCTTTAACCAGATAGATCACCACGGCGGAGATAAGGATTTTTTCAGGTTTGGGGACTTTGAGCTCAACCCTGAAAAGTGGCCCGAGGGATGGGAGCATTTCCGACGCATTAATCAACGGCTGCATGCTGCAGGCATTTCCTCGATATTTCATACCTATGCTTTTTTCCTGGAAAAAACT
>JACFNM010000028.1 GCA_019454915.1 Chitinophagaceae bacterium | reverse complement strand
ACGGCGCTTTGTCCCTGCAGGAGATCTACAGCAGTAATCCGCCCCTGGTATTCAAAAATAATACCCGGATATACCATGCGTTGCTGTTCTCCTTCTCCTTCTTTTGTCCTTGCCCGCACATTGGTGGGATGGATGCCCATATTGTTCAGAGAGTCAATAAGGTCAGCTTTGAGGCTATCATTTAATCCCTGGCCCGGTTGACGAAAATAAAAGTAAACCTTGTTGCCGCTGATCTCCCTAAACTCCTGCAACATGTCGCGTGTGCTGCCCGCCAGTTTTTTAAATCCTGCCGGCAGGTCGCCGTCTAATAATACCGTAGCTGTTACCGGTTCTTCCAGACTGTGTAACAGATCGCGCGTCGCTTTGGATATGGTATATCTTTTTTCTGCGGTAAGGTCAATTCGCCCATGCCAGGCGGAAGCAATCCAGTTGATAACCGCCAGGACGATGATCACAAGAATCCAGTTATAAGGAGAATGAAATATTTTTTTCATGACAGGATTAACGGGTCAGTAATCTTTTTCGTGTGATAAATAAGAACAGCAGGATGATGCTCAGAAAATAAATTAAATCACGGGTATCAATAGCTCCCCGGCTCAGGCTGCGATAGTGAAAATTAATACCCATCATTTCAATAATGTAATCCCATCCTCCCTGAAAAGACGGAATACCGCTGAGCGCAGTAAAACCGCTATATAGAATGAAGCATACAAAAGCGCTGCTGAGAAAGGCTACCACCGCATTATGGGTGAAGCTGCTGCAGCAAATACCGATAGCGGTGAATGCGGCAGCCAGGAAGAAGAGTCCGATATAGGCGCCGAGGATGCCACCCGTATCAATTCCGCCGGTTGACAGACTTTTTATCGTAAACACATACAAAATAGTTGGGATAAGGGCTACGACGATGATTATTAAACTGGCGAGATATTTACCGGCGATAATTTGCCATTTGCTGAGTGGACGGGTTGCTAATATTTCGTAGGTGCCGGATTTGAATTCATCCGCAAAACTGCGCATGGTCACTGCCGGTATTAATAATAACAAAATCCATGGCGCCAGGTCAAAAAACGTATCCAGCGAAGCATAGCCGTAGTCAAACAGATTCGTGTCCGGAAATACAAAAAGAAAAAGTCCGCTGAGCAGCAGAAAGATGATGATAGCAAGATAGCCCGTCAAACTGCTAAAAAATTGTCTTAATTCCTTATTGCAAATCGCCAACATGGATTAGTTTATTCTGGATGATGGAATAGCCTTTTCTGACGAATTGTCTCTTCAGGCAGGCTCAAAAATACAATTGCATTCTGAGAAGTGTCACAAATAATAAGGATGTATTTAAAAAATTCCTTAATTTTCCTTTGCCAACCTAAAATTCAATTCCTGTGTGTAGCTAATAAACACATAAAAAGGAATAAAAATGAAAAAGCACCTGCTAACCTGCATATTTGCAGCGCCTCTTCTCTTGTTTGCTCAGCAGACCTACGTATGGAATGTAACTTCCGGTTCGTGGACAGATCCTGTAAGCTGGTCTCCGCAAAGGAATACTCCCCAGCCGGAGGATATTCTTGAATTTTCATCTAATGCTTCCGTAACTGATGTACCCGTGTCAGAAGACGTTGGAAGACTTCGTATTTATAATAATGCGGTCGTTACCATCAATTCGTCCGTTTCCGGAGCGATTACTGTTGGTCATGAAGCGGTATCTGTTCCGCATTTTTTTGTTGAGGCGGGCAGCTCATTACATATTGCCGGCGGAAATGTGGTTTCTATCAATATAGGCGTCGGGTATTCGGGCGAAGTGAGGGGTAATATTGATTTCTTTGATGGGGCACACCGGTTGACGGCAAAGTCTGCCGGCGCTTTAATTTTTAAGAATGGCTCTGTTTTTACTGCCAATACCGGCTTTGACGGAAACGCTTTCGGTACTGTCAATTTGAATTCCGTTGTGTTCGAAAACGGCGCTCAATATGTGAACAGGGCGGGAGGTAATCCATTTGGCGCTGCGGCCCCCAATGCAGTAACGATTTTCCAATCGGGCAGTATTTTCTGGTATCAACGGAATGGAGTAGGTCCTTCGATGGCCGGACGCAGCTTTGGGCACTTCTACGTTGACGGTAATCTGAATTTCGCCGGTATCGGTTCTTCAAGAGATTGTATTATTCAAAATGATTTGCGGGTAGTGTCGGGTTTCTTCTCCTTTAAGCCGAATACCAATGGTACGCATACCGGTAATTTTAATATTTACGGAGATATTATCTGTGAAGGCACTTCCTATATTGATATTGGCAGTGATAATATGCCCGGGGCTGTGCAGCTTTTAGGTACGAATCAGCTAATTGGCTCCGGAGCCGGAAGTGGAACGATAACGTTGGGAAACGTAACCGTCAATAATAACCACACGGAGTTAAAACGTCATGTAACGATTACCGGTACGCTTAATATGCAAAACGGCATCATAAAAACAACAGCCACGACGCTACTGAAACTGTTGCCTACGGCAGGTATCCAAACCTGTACGCACGACTATACCAATTTGCCTTATACGAATATTGGATGTGATAATGCTTACGTGGACGGGCCGATGCAAAAGCAGGGATTAAGCAATGAAGGTTTTGCTTTTCCGGTTGGGCAAAATGGCAAACTGAGACCGGCTTTCCTGCGTAATGCAACCGGCGATTTTACAGTGGAATTTATTAACCGTGATCCTTATCTTGATATAGGTCTCAATGTCAGCGCGGGGATTCACCATATAAGCCATATTGAATATTGGAATATTGCGGGTAGCGGAGACGGACAGGTTGAATTGAGTTTTTTTGACCCCAATAGCGGAGGAGTAACGGATATGGCGGCGTTACGTGTTGCACGTTATAATGGAAGCCAGTGGATGGATATGAATACGGTTTCCTATCTGGGGACCCCGGGTTCTAATGGCTCGGTGACAGCGGGCGCATCCAGCCAGTTCGGATATTTTTCGCTGGGCGCCTCCACCGATTATCCGAATAATCCACTTCCTTTTATCTTAACCCGGTGGGATATTATCCCCGGAAGCGAAGAAGTAATACTCCATTGGTCGGTTTCCGAAAAACAAGGTATTAAGAATTTTGTTATTGAGAAGTCGGAAGATCAGGGGGATTTCCGGATTTTTTCTACCCTCCCGGCCGCAGAAGGCGATGCCGCCAATAACTATCAACTCATTGATAAAGAACTACTTAATGACAAAGTGAGCTATCGTTTGAAGGTTATTTACCAGGATGGCAGGGTATATTATTCGGAAATATTAAGTACTGTTTTGCCGCTTTCCCGCTCCTTGAAAGTATACCCCAATCCGGCGCGGGGAAAAATATTTGTAAAAATTCCTCCTCAAAGCAGCAGTTTCAAATTAGCAATTGTCAATAGTAGTGGTTCGATTGTAAAATCAGTTGAAACCAGGAATTTTACGATTGTTTGTGTGGACATTTTGAACTTATCTGTGGGGTTGTATTATATCAGGAGTATAGGCGGGCAATCGCCATTGGCTGTTCCGTTTATTAAGTATAATCAATAATAGCCCCAAAACCAACTGCAAGAAGGCCTCCTTAGGGAGGCTTTTTTATGGACTTTTCGTTGGGCAGATTATTACCCGGAATTATTGTTTTTTTTATGGTGTGATGCGATTACCGATTCTGTAGAGAGTGTAGTAGGTTTTGTATAGATTTGAGATAAATCAGACTTATTATAAAATGAAGCGAAGAATTTCACGGTTTTTGGGCCTATTCATCTTGTCCCTTCTGTTTTTTCAATTTTACGGTTTTGCACAGGAGAATACTCCCTGGCCATTTTCAGTTCAAAAAAACAATAGATTTCTTTTGGACAAAAACGGTCATCCTTACTGGCTCAATGGCGATGCAGCCTGGTCTTTACTTGTGCAGCCTGCTATGCAGGAAGCAGAGCGTTTTATCCAATACCGATCAAAGCAGGGATTCAACGCCTTACTGGTCAACGTCATCGAGCGTCGCTATAGCGATGATCCGCCCAGAACAACAGAAGGTGGAATAGAGCCTTTTTTGGTACCGGAGGACATGCGCACGCCCAATGACGCGTATTTTAAAAGGCTTGATCATTTGTTGGATGTTGCTGAAAGTAATGGAATGACTATCCTTCTTTTTCCTATTTACCTCGGTTATCTGAATGAGGGAGAAGGATGGTATGATGTATTATTGAAAAATGGAGTAGACGCGGTGAGGGACTATGGCAGATTTATCGCCAGGCGATATGCGCATCGCCCTAACATCATCTGGATGATGGCCGGAGATCATAATCCCGATGTTGCGCTACCGCATATTACTGCTGTGGCTGAAAGTATTTTGGAAGTCAATCCCCATGCTGTTATTTCTGCGCATTGCCATCCCAATGTATCGGTTCGCCCGGCCTATAATGATGCTTCATGGTTAAACCTGTCCAACGTATATAGTTATGGATTTGTACACGATGCCATCAGGAGTGAATACGACAAGAATCCTGTCAAACCCTTTTTTCTATTAGAAGCCACTTATGAAAATGAAAGGGGAGCCTCATCTCAGCAAATAAGGAGACAGCAGTGGTGGGCTGTATGCGGCGGCGCTACAGGCGGGTTTATGGGAAATAATCCAATCTGGAAAATGGGCAAGGGGTGGATGGAACATTGGGACTCCCCGGGAGCCAGAGCGATGGAGATTGTTAAAAGGATAATGGATACCATTCCCTGGCACACCTATGTTCCTGATCATCACAAAGAGGTACTGTTATCGGGTTGGGGGGAGCAGCATGGAACCAACTATGCAGGATTCACTGTCGGTAGTAGCGGCGCTTTGGGATACTTCCCTGACCCGAGAAAGATCAAATTGGAGTTGAAAAATCCGGCCAATTTACAATGGATTAACCCGGACACCGGAAAGAAGGTTTCAAAAAAACGGTTACCGGCCGGTGTTCACGAAATAATGGTACCGGGAAAACAAGATATGATTTTATTGGTTCGGTGGTAACGATAGCGCCCTCACTCTGGATAATGCTGAAGAATATTTTAGTATCTCCAAATGGTCCGTTACCGGCGCATTTGTGCGCATTCCTCAGGATTTACCTATATTCGATATATAGTTTACTAAATCATGAATAAAAAAATTGCATTATTCGGTGAATACCTGCTTCGACTTACTCCGCCCCACCAGAAAAAACTCGTACAGGCACAGTCTCTGGAAATGCATTGGGCGGGTTCGGAAGCAAACATTGCGGTTTCTTTATCCATACTTGGAAGTCCTTCACTTTATATAACCGCATTACCCGATAATGAAGTGAGCAGGTCAGGAATATCGGAATTGTCCAAATACGGGGTAGAAACACATATCCTGCATACTGTCAACAAAAGAGTGGGTACTTATTATTATGAAAGCGGACAGGGAGCCCGGGCGGGCAGGATTATATACGACCGGGAATATTCGGACTTTAGTTTTTTGAAACCTGGGATGATCAACTGGGGTCAACTGTTTGATAGTACAGATTGGTTTCATTGGAGTGGTATTACACCGGCCTTAAATGAAGGTTTGGTGGATGTGTGCAAAGAGGCACTCGAAATGGCAGCCAGCAAAGGGCTGATCATTTCTGCCGATTTTAATTATCGGGGCACGCTATGGAAATACGGGAAAAGTTGCCAGGATGTGATGCCGCAATTATTAACGCATTGCGATGTAATATTAGCGGACGTTGATACGGCAAAATTATATTTCGGAGTGGATCCGGACGAGAACAATCTTGTAAATCATACTTTTGAATTATTGCACAACCGGTTACCCAAGGCGAAATTTATGGTGATGACGATGCGGGTTCAGGAAAGCGCCAGCGCCAATCAATACATAGGTTATCTGTGGCTGGATGGTACGATTTATCAATCCCGGCCGTACAGAATAGACCAGATAGCGGAACGTATTGGCGCCGGTGATGCGTTTATGGCGGGAGTGATCCATGGAATCAGATCAAAGATGCCTTTGCAGGATGCTATTGAACTGGCGACGGCATGCGGCGTTATCAAACACAGCATAACGGGGGATTTTAATATTGCTACCCGGGAAGAGATAGACACCCTGATTCGGCAGGGAGGTAGTGGAAAAATCATCAGATAACATAATCATCAACGATATGACATCTCAGGAAATTGAACTACACGTTAAGAAAACGGGCTTTATGCCCCTGTTTACACACACCGATTTATCTGTATGCACAAAGGTGTTGAAATCGTCTTATGAGGCAGGTGTCCGGTTGTTTGAGTTTACCAACCGCAACGAAAATTCTTTTGATATTTTTTGTGATCTGCGAAAATATTGTAATGAAAACCTGCCGGAGATGGTGCTGGGTATTGGTACGATAAAGAATGCGCAGCAGGCAGAACAGTATATAGCCGCAGGCGCTGATTTTCTTATTTCACCGATTTTGTTGAGAGAGATTCATGAAGTGGCGGTGAAGCACAAAAAACTCTGGATGCCCGGATGCGCCACGCCTACGGAAATAGGAATGGCAGAGAACTGGGGTATTAAAACGGTTAAGATTTTTCCGGCCAAACAATTAGGAGGTCCCGCCTATATTAAAGCAGTAAAAGCTGTTTTCAGAGATACGCAATTTATGGCAACCGGAGGTGTGGAGCCCACTCTGGAAAATATTACCGACTGGTTCAAGGGGGGCGTAACCGCAGTCGGTATTGGATCGCAGCTCTTCCCGCCGGACTGGCTGAAAGACGGCAGGTTTGATCTGGTGACAGAGCATATCAAAAAGATTATTCAGTTTATCAGTCAGGCAAAGAGCTAAATTCATCAATGGCTGATTCTATTTTTGACTACCTTTAAATCTCTCCAATTAATTGATTACAGATGAAAAATTTTCTTGACCAGGATTTTTTGCTTCAAACGAAAACCGCTCAGCAGCTATATCATGAGTATGCTGCACCAATGCCGATAATAGACTATCACAATCACCTCCCTCCGGCAGAGATAGCTGCTAATAAGAAATTCAGTACGATGACGGAGATCTGGTTAAAAGGCGATCATTATAAGTGGAGAGCCATGCGGGCTATGGGTATAGATGAAAACCTGATAACCGGAGACGCAGATGACTATACAAAATTTAAGGTATGGGCAGAGACAGTCCCCTATACCATGCGGAATCCGCTGTATCACTGGACCCATCTTGAATTGAGAAAGCCTTTTGGTATTACGGAATTATTAAACAAAGACTCTGCTGAAAGGATATACAAAGAAGGCAATAACCAACTGCAGAATCTGCCCGTGCAAACAATACTCGGACAGTTCAATGTGGAAGTGCTCTGTACCACCGATGATCCCGCGGATAACCTGGAGTATCATCTGGCAATGAGGCAGTCGGATATGAAAATAAAAGTCTTTCCGGCGTTTCGACCGGATAAATCTATAGCGGTAGAAGACCCGGTTGCATATAATGCTTACCTGGAACGTCTTTCCGCTGCTTCCAATACTGCTATTAATAGCTATCAGGCGCTGCTTGATGCATTGAAGAAACGGCAAGATTTCTTTCATGAGGCAGGCTGCCGCGTTTCAGACCATGGATTGGAGACGATGTATGCCGAGGATTTTACCATGGCGGAATTAGAGTCCAGTTTTCAGAAGATCCGGAAAGGAGAACCCCTGAGTGAACACGCTGTCAGGCAATATAAATCCGGAACGCTGCATTTTATCTGTCAGTGGTATGCTGAGCGAGGATGGGTACAGCAGTTTCATATTGGAGCGCTGCGCAACAATAACAGCCGGCTGTTAAAGCGTTTAGGCGCAGATGCCGGAATAGATTCAAACGGGGACTGGACGGTGGCTCAGGCAATGGCGAAGTTTTTTAACCGGTTGGATAAGGAAAATCAGTTAGCTAAGACCATCATCTATAATAATAACCCGTCTTATAATGCAGTCTATGCTACAATGGTTGGGAATTTCCAGGGTGATGGAATACGCGGTAAAATACAGTTTGGATCCGGCTGGTGGTTTCTCGATCAGAAAGACGGCATGGAGCAGCAGATGAACACCCTGAGTAACATGGGTATGTTAAGTTTGTTTGTAGGTATGATTACCGACTCCAGGAGTTTTCTTTCTTTCCCGCGTCACGAATATTTTCGCCGGATCCTTTGTAATCTTATCGGGAATGATGTGGAAAACGGAGAGCTTCCCCATGATGTCAAATGGCTGGGGAAAATGGTACAGGATATTTGTTACCATAATGCGCAAAAATATTTCAACTTTCAATAATCAACTTTAAACAGGAAACATGTCTCAAAACTTACCTCCATTCGAGCAACCAATACAAGAGTTGACAGGTACAAAAGGAATAGGGAAATTTCGCTGGACGATTTGTGCGCTGCTCTTTTTTGCCACTACGGTCAACTATCTCGACAGGCAGGTGTTGAGTCTTTTGAAGCCTTCGCTTGAGGAGATGTTTGGCTGGTCCAATTCGGATTACGCAGATATTGCCGCGGCGTTTCAGTTTACCTATGCAATAGGGTTATTGTTTGCGGGAAGAATTGTGGACAAGCTTGGAACGAAGAAAGGATATGCATGGGCCATCATCTTATGGTCGGTTGGGGCGGTCATCCATGCTCAGGCAATTCACATTGGTGAAGGTCTGCATGCTGCTCTGGGTTGGATCGGTCTTTCAGCGATACCCGTTTCGGTATTAGGGTTCATTGTTGCCCGATCGGTATTAGCCATTGGTGAAGCCGGTAACTTTCCGGCAGCCATTAAAGCCACGGCAGAATATTTTCCCAAGAAGGAAAGATCGCTGGCAACGGGTATCTTCAACTCGGGAACTACTATCGGCGCTATTTTAGCTCCGCTAACCGTACCCTGGATAGAAAAGCAATGGGGCTGGCAGGCGGCTTTCATTATCATCGGGGTAATCGGTTTTTTATGGTTGTTCTTCTGGTTTAGATATTATGAAAAACCAGAGAAACAGAAGCGATTAAGCGTTGCAGAACGCACTTATATCCTGAGTGATGCGGATAAGGCGGAATTAATAGAAGAAAAAGAAAAGGAGGAGAAGGTATCCTGGGTGAAGTTGTTGAAGTATAAACAAACCTGGTCTTTTGCCATCGGAAAATTCATGACAGACGGCGTTTGGTGGTTCTTCCTGTTTTGGCTGCCGGCCTATCTGAAAGATCAGTATCATCTTGAGCTTACGGAGATGGCTATTCCGCTGGCTGTATTATATGGTATGACGATGGTGGGTAGTATTGGCGGAGGATGGTTCCCCGTGTATTTTATCAACAAAGGATATAATTCGTATGATGGAAGAATGAAGGCGATGCTGCTGATAGCTTTCATTCCGCTGGTTGTTCTTGCGGCACAGCCGTTGGGAACGATCAGCTATTGGTTCCCCGTATTATTGATTGGCGTTGGCGCCTCTGCTCATCAGGCATGGAGCGCTAATATCTTTACAACCGTTTCGGATATGTTTCCCAAAAAAGCGGTGGCTTCCGTAGTGGGTATAGGAGGAATGGCTGGGGGGCTCGGTGGTGTGTTAATTACAAAATTGGGTGGCAGCCTGTTTGATCAGTATAAGGCGTTGGGACATATTGAAACGGGTTATACGATTATGTTTACCATTTGTGCTGTAGCCTATCTCATTGCGTGGGTTATCATGAAAGGGCTGGTGCCCAAATATAAGTTCATAGCAGATCTGTGATAGATCGGAAGACTTTATTTAGTCACTACATTATAATTATTGACAATATCGAAGATTTTAATTTACTTTCTTCTTTTCAAAACCCTGCGATTGTAACTTGATTTTTGTGGCGTGAAGATGAGCTTCTAAAGGTTCGTTCTTGTCAACACGTATTGACCGGATAGACCCACAGTTTCCCGGGTGTGATAACTTATTTTTTTAACTCAGAGAAACCATATATCAATATATTTGTACACTCATTTTCTAATAAAGTAAGACACTTGTGCAGTTGCGGATAACGAGGTATACAGGTAATCAAATCAAAGCTATTTCTGCCGGACTGTTTATTTTTTGAAGAAGCATCCAATGTTTTTATTACTGAAGAAGACTTATTGTTCTTAGTATGAACAGATTTAAGCAAGTTGTTGGTTTATGGGGTATCATACATTTGTTGACGGTTACCGGTGCTGCAGCGCAGGTGCTCTCTCTGAGACAAGCGGAAGAGATAGCGATTAAAAATTATCCCATCCTCAAGGCAAAGGGCCATTATGTGGAAGCCTCCCGGGCGGCGGTAATACAGGCAAAAAGAGACGCCTATCCGAATTGGATCATATCTGCCCAGCAGGATTTTGGTACGATTAACGGGCAGAATGGGCCGCTGTATGGATTGGGTGGATATGGGGTGGCTTCTTCGGGGGCTGCTCTTCCGGCGCAAAACTGGAACGCCGCTTTTGGCGCTTTATACCTCACCAATATCAACTGGGAATTATTTGCATTTGGAAAAGCGAGGGAGAAAATAAAAACCGCGTCTGCCGAAGCAGAGAAGACTGAACGGGATCTGAATCAGGAACGTTTTCAGCACCAGGTAAAGGTGGCGGCTGCTTATCTTAATCTACTGGCTGCGCAGCTCATAACGAAATCATTCCAACAGAATCTGGCACGGGCCGATACCCTGCAATTGGTGGTGAAAACCAAGGCCATTAACGGGCTGGTAGCCGGTGTTGATTCCTCGTTGGCCAATGCGGAAGTATCTGCAGCACGTATCGCACTGCTGCGTGCCGCAGATGCAGAGGTGGAACGTTCGGCAGAACTTGCTACGCTGATGGGCATAACGGAGCCGGTCGCTTTTGTGCTGGATTCACAAATGGTCAGCAGGATACCTCTTTCTATACAAGATAGTTTTCTGATTAAAGAAAATCATCCCGAACTGGAGTTTTACAAGAGCAGGATAAGAGTGAGCGAAGAAACCGAGAAGTATTTTGGTAAATTTCAATATCCTTCTTTTTCTTTTTTCAGTGTGCTGCAAACGAGAGGCTCCGGTTTTTCAAATAATTATCCGGGCGACCTTACGGACTTTACCCATGGCTATTGGGAAGGGGTGAGACCGGCTCGTCACAACTATTTGATGGGTATAGGAATGACCTGGAATTTGACCACGCCGTTCCGGATACGTCAACAGGTCATAGCCCAACGATTTATTTCAGCCGGTTTAAGAGAAGAGTTGGAATGGGCAAATCAACGGCTTCAAACGCAAAAGCAGCTTTCTGAATCGAAAATTCAAAATGCGGTCGGCGCTTTTGTGCAGGCGCCGATACAGGTGAAAGCGGCGTCCGATGCTTACCTGCAAAAGTCGGTATTGTATAAGAATGGTCTGGCAACTATAGTAGATGTAACCCAATCGTTATATGCGCTCACCCGTGCTGAAACCGACCGGGATATTGCCTATAGCAATGTATGGCAGGCTTTGTTGCTGAAAGCAGCAGTAACCGGTGATATTAATTTGTTTTTGAATGAACTCCCATAAGAAGTTGCCCTGACAATGATGAACGGGCGCATGGGGCAATAGAAAAAATATGAAACTGATTCGTTTTGCATTACGTAATCCCATAACCATCCTTGTGCTGGTTGCCGCTTTGTTTTTTTTCGGCGTGAAAGCGGCCCGGAGTATCAAGATTGATATTTTCCCAAAGCTGGATATGCCGGTTATCTATCTGTCGCATCCTTTTGGCGGTTATACGCCAACTCAGATGGAAGGGTTCTTTGCGAAGCAGTACATCAACATCTTCCTTTTTGTTAACGGGATAAAAACCATCGAGACAAAGAACATACAGGGGCTGACGCTGATGAAGATAAATTTTTATCCGGGAACCAATATGGCGCAGGCCGCCGCTGAGTTGAGCGCTTTTTCCAACAGAATCCAGGCCGCTTTTCCCCCGGGATCCAATCCTCCTTTTATCATCCGGTTCGACGCTTCCACGCTGCCGGTGGGGCAACTGGTGTTGAGGAGCGCCACGAGGAGTAATAATGAATTGCTTGATCTCGCAAACGTATATGTGCGCTCCACTTTTACCTCCATACCGGGTGTTGTATCCTCGCCTCCGTTTGGCGGTAATTCAAGAACGATAGTGATTAAAGTGGATCCGGAGTTGTTGCGCGTACATCATCTCACGCCCGACCAGGTGGTGGAGGCTTTGCGGGTGAATAACCAAACCTCTCCATCGGGAAATGTATATATCGGCGATAAAAATTATATAGCGCCCATCAATACGGGAATCAGGAATGTAAAAGATTTTGAAGATATTCCCTTATTTAAGGGTGGCGTATCCAATGTGTATCTGCGGGATATAGCCACGGTGGAAGATGCCGCCGACCGCACATCCGGCTATGCCCTCATTAACGGGAAGCGATCGGTGTATCTTAGCATAGCCAAGAACTCTGATGCATCTACCTGGGAGGTGGTGCAAAACTTAAAGAAATCCATACCGCGGATACAGGCGCAGTTACCCGAAGACGTGCAGTTGTCTTATGAATTTGACCAGTCGGTTTTTGTGATGAACGCGGTAAAGAGTCTTTTTACGGAAGGAGTAATAGGCGCTATCCTGACAGGACTGATGGTGGTGTTATTCCTTGGTGATTTGCGGGGGGCGCTGATTGTGATATTAACGATTCCTACCTCCCTGATTTCGTCCATATTGTTTCTGAATCTTTTTGGTGAAACGATCAATATTATGACGCTTAGCGGGCTGGCGCTTGCCGTAGGGATATTGGTAGATGAAAGTACGGTGACCATCGAAAACATTCATCAGCACCTGGATATGGGTAAACCGAAAGCCTTAGCGGTCTGGCATGCCTGTAAGGAGCTTGCTTTTCCCAAATTGCTCATTCTGTTTTGTATTCTTGCCGTGTTTGCTCCTGCTTTCACGATGGGAGGCATTCCGGGATCGCTTTTTCTGCCCCTTGCGCTGGCCATAGGATTCAGTATGATATTTTCTTATTTGCTTTCGCAGACTTTCGTTCCGGTCATGAGCAACTGGATTATGAAGGTGAAGCGCCCTAGGAAAGCAGACGGAACAATCATGAGCGATGCTGAAGCATTTGCTGCGGGGTCTTTGCAGGATGAAGCACAGGTGAACACCTGGGATCAGAAAGCGCTGATGTTGGAGAAGCAGGAAAAAGAGGGAGAAAAAACACTGACGCGTTTTGAGAAGTTGAGGAACCGGTATCTGAGGTTTATTCAGCGCATGATGCCTTATCGGAAAGCAATCGTTTCCGGTTACCTGGTAATCGTGAGCCTTGCTTCAATATATCTGCTGATGAATATCGGGAAAGATGTATTGCCTAAGGTAAATGCCAGTCAGTTTCAGGTGCGCATGAGGGCGCCCGAAGGTACAAGAATTGAGAGAACGGAAGCCCTGACTATGCAGCTTGAAAATGTGATAAAGGAAATCACCGGAAAAGGAAATGTAGCCATCACTTCTTCTTATGTAGGGATGCATCCTCAGATGTTTTCGGTAAGCCCGATTTTTCTTTTTATGGCGGGTTCGCATGAAGCCGTGCTGCAGGTAGCTTTAAACAGTGAATATAAAACTGATCTCGATCAGTTAAAAGATACAATAAGGGAGAAGGCGGCGGCACTGATGCCCGATGTAAAATTATCTTTTGAAACGATTGAGCTTACGGACAAAATACTGGGACAGGGATCGCCCACGCCGATAGAAGTGCGATTCTCGGGTAGAAACAAAAAGTATAATGAAGAGTATGCGCAGAAAATCATCCCTCTGTTGAAACAGATTCCTAATCTGCGGGACGTACAATTGGGGCAGTCTATTCGTTATCCTTCGGTGAACATTAACGTGGACCGGATTAGGGCGGCACAGCTTGGAGTGGATATGAGCGATGTGGCGCGCTCTGTTACGCCTTCCACTTCATCATCTCGTTATACGGAAAAAAATACATGGACTGATCCCAACGCAAATTATAGCTATAGTGTGCAGGTGATGATACCTGAAAATAAGTTGACGTCACAACATGATTTAGGAGAGATTCCTCTCCTGAAGAATAGCATAAGACCCGTGCTTGGTGATATAGCGGATATCAGGGCCGGTACTACTTATGGCGAAACGGATAACCTCGGCGCTATGCCTATGCTTACCGTAACAGCTAATCTGAATAATACCGATTTAGGCACTGCGTCTGAGCAGGTTCGCGAAGCGATAGCTAAGCTTGGAGAATTACCAAGGGGACTAACCGTAGAGCTTATAGGTCTTAGTCAAACTTTGCATGACACTTTAGACAGTCTTGAAAGCGGACTGATGGTGGCTATTGTGGTTATATTTTTAATGCTGGCAGCCAATTTTCAATCGTTTAAAGTTTCAGCGATTGTTTTGTCTTCGGTGCCCGCAGTTATTTTGGGCGCTATATTGTTATTGATGGCTGCGGGATCCACGCTCAACCTGCAATCTTATATGGGTATTATCATGTCTGTGGGCGTCTCGATTTCAAATGCCGTACTGCTCATAACAAATGCGGAGGAAATCAGAAACTACAACGGAGATGCCGCATTGTCTGCGGGCGAAGCGGCAGCATTACGTATGCGTCCGATTATGATGACCACCCTGGCAATGGTGGTGGGGATGATACCGATGGCGATGGGAATTGGTGAGGCGGGAGATCAATCTTCACCCCTGGGACGCGCAGTGATTGGCGGATTGATAGCTTCTACCTTTGCGGTGCTTTTTATATTACCGCTGATTTTTGCGTGGGGAAGAGAAAAAGCCGGCACACAAAGTATATCCTTAGACCCGGAAGATAAAGATAGTGTACATTATATTCCTTTAAATGAAGCCTGATGAAGATTTTTTCAGCCATATTATTAGTTTGTTTCGTAGTGTTTGCTACCGCGTTTTCAGGATGCCGGAGTTCGGGTGCAAAAGAAAAAGCTACCGCCACACACGATAGCGATAGCGCTCATACTTATGAGGTCTTTCGCCTGGAAAAAGGGCGACTGAGTTCATTTCTGAAGCTCCCGGGTGAACTGGCTCCTTTTCAGCAGGTGGATCTATATTCCAAAGTGAACAGCTTTGTGAAGAAACTTTTTGTAGATGTGGGTTCTGAAGTTAAGCAGGGGCAGTTACTCGCGACCATGGAAGCCCCGGAAATCAATGCGCAATTATCGGGAGCCTCTTCCCGGCTGGAGTCGGCAGAAGCGATCTATATTGCGAGTAAGGCACATTATGAGCGGCTGCTTGAAACCAGCAAAACACCGGGTACTATTTCTCCGAACGACCTCGATATGGCGCTGGCGAAACAGCAATCGGATTTGGCCCAGTGGCGGTCTGCACAGGCAGCCTACCGGGAGATCACGGATAATAAAAGTTATCTTGAAATGAAAGCTCCTTTTTCAGGAGTCATCAGCGCCCGTAATGTGAGCGCCGGCGCTTATGTAGGCCCTGCCGGAAAGGGTTCTGATCTGCCGGTGTTTACCCTCCAGGAGCAGGAACATCTGCGACTGATTGTGTCTATTCCGGAAGCGTTTACGGGTTATTTAAAGCAGCAGGATGAAGTTCGGTTTACCATAAAGTCTCTTCCGGGTGAAAAATTCACCGCCAGGGTGAGCAGACTGGCGGGAGCGCTGGACGGAAAACTGCGTTCGGAGCGGGTGGAGATGGATGTGATGAATACCGATAAGAGATTGCTGCCGGGAATGGTGGCGGAAATTATGTTGACGCTTACCTCCCGGGACAGTACCTTCTTAGTGCCGGAAAGCGCCATTGTAAATACGCCTGAAAAGGTATTTATTATAAAAGTGGACTCAGGTAAGGCGCTGTGGATTCCGGTGGTGCGGGGAAGAGAAGGGGAGGGACTGGTGGAAGTTTACGGAGATTTACAGGACGGCGACCTCATTATCCGTAGGGCGAATGAAGAAGTGAGGGACGGGTCGGAAGCTCAATATGCTATTAAAGAGAAGTAGGGCTGCGAATGGCTGCTCTGTATTTTGCAATACCCTGTTCTGCATTGTTTGCATGGTAAATGAGGGCGCCAGAGTATGAGTACTTATTTACGTGAAACACAATTTCAGCATCCGTGATATAGAAGTCATTCCGAACGATTGGATGGAGAAGATTTCCTGATTTCCGGTCAACTCTCTGTTTAGTGGAATGTCAGCCGGGGCGGTTTGCCACGGACGATATCTTCATGGCCCGCGTGGAGCCAAACTCTGCGAAAAAATCGAAATGCGCTCATTGAGAAGTTGATTGAATCTACCTATTTTTGCCGCCCTAATTTATGGCATTGAATAATTTGTGTATCACCCTGTCTCAATCCCTCATTTCAAAGAATGTCGCCTTTTGCCTTTACCGGTTTCCGGGAGAGGACCATTTTCGGATAGCTATTGATGAAGCCTTCCTGCCTCATGAAAAGGAAAAGACTTTTTGGGTAGCTCCTTTTTGCCAATTTTCCGCGGCTCACGATATTTATCTCGCCGTACTAAATCAAAGTTTTTTAACGGAGGATTTCCTGAAAGAAATAGACGCCGTAGCTGAACAGGCGCCATTTGCTGACCTTCCGTTGCCCATAGAGAAATCAAAGCAAGATTATTATGACCGGATTCACGCCTTCCTGAAAGATATACGGTCCGGTAAGTTGGAGAAAGCCATCTTGTCAAGAGTATTTTATGAGAATAAGCCGGAAGACTTTGATGTCCCTGGCTGTTTTTTACGATTGGCTGAATCTTATCCTCAAACTTTTGTACATCTTCTTGTGCATCCGGAAAGTGGAGTATGGTTGGGCGCCACGCCGGAATTGCTAATGAGAAAGAGGAATGAAGAAATTGCTACGATGGCGCTTGCCGGAACACAAAAGCGTAAGCAGATGAGTGAATACGAATGGAGGATCAAGGAAAGGGAAGAGCACCTGATGGTGGGCGGGCATATAGAAAAAATATTTTCTGAATACAACTGTACTCTTCAAAAAGCGGAGGGACCACATTATTGTGAAGCCGGAGGGGTAGTCCATTTACAAACAGACTACCTGTTTAAAGCAAATCCTAATCTTGATCTCAGGTCGTTCTTAATGGTGTTGCATCCCACGCCGGCGGTAGGGGGATTGCCTGCTGACAAAGGCATAGAATGTATTTTGGAACATGAAGGATATGACCGGCGGTATTATTGCGGTTTTTTGGGGGAAACGGATTTTAAAACTTCTGCAGACCTTTATATTAATCTCCGGAATATGCAGGTTGGGAAAGATAAAATAGTCATTTTCGTCGGCGGGGGTATTACAAGCGCTTCCGATCCGGATGAAGAATGGTTAGAGACCGTAATGAAGAGCAAGACGATGGTGGAGAAGATCTTCGAGGCTTAGGTCATTTCATGCAACCGCCAGTACTGCAGACAGGGGGTCTTTCACTCCATGATATACCGTTAGCGCCGAAGGTCGGGCGGCGAAGAACAGCGATAAAGATTTTGCATAGAGGACGGACGGCAGTATTATTTCACGCAACGCACGCAACGGCACAACGATAAACCACTACAGTTAACATATCTCTGTATTTCCAAATTCCCACATTTTCAAACCAGCCTGCCGGTTGGCAGGTTTTCAAATTCCCCACATCGCCCACATTCCCCATTTGCGCCACCAGCGCAACGATGCACCTCCCTGTACATCCCAATGATTCAGAGAACTTCACTCCTGAATCTCCGGCACCATTCCCCGCAGCCCTAAATCCATGAGCGGCTCACCCTTCCACGGATCCCATTTAGCATTGGGGATGATTTCCTGCCATTCAAAACTATGGTTGGTAGAGAAGGATACCTCCACGATGATATTTTCAGTCTCCTTTCCCGTGATCACCAGTTTACCCGGCCGGAAAGCCGCTGTTATCACTCCGTATTCCGGCGGAACGGGTGAAGAATCAGAAATCGGATTTACTACCGTCATACCGCCTTCGGTTAACTGTCCACTCAGGGTATCCGTTTCATTCACACCTTCGGCTCCATAGTTAGCCTCAAATCCCCAAAAGCCCTGCCTGCGGTTTCCCTGCACATCCAGTGACAGGGTTCGTAACAGAAGCGATGAAATATAAGTATTGTATCCCGGGAAGAAAGCCACCGTAGCCGGAAAATCATCATTAATAAGTACATCAACAGAAGACGTATCTGGAACAACCGTAATGGTAGTATCCAGATGACATGATACAGCATACTGCTGATAAGCCGGCGCCACCCGCAGCCATTCATATTCTCCCGGGGGAATATCTTTCAAAGGAATCGCAAAAAACACTTCATAATTTCCTGCCGTCTCCTGGCGACTAAGGTCAATCGCCTTCTCTCCCCCTTCGGTCGTCCCGGGCGCCTTAAACAAAACTACTCCCTGTTCAAACGGTGTAGATGCTGCCGGCATCAGTTCAATATGATACACACTCATAGCATTCAGTACCGGGCTTAACGCACCGTTCCCTTCCTTTAGCGATGCAGGCTGTCCATCATTCCCAAGCCTTTCCAGCGTTGAGTCGAACTTGTATCTGAAAATGACCTTTGCATCTATGTTATCCCTGTCATCTTCCTTAATGCAGGAAGAGAAGAAAAAACACAGCATCAGGTATAACAGCCAGGCAGGTTTCATATTCTGATTTTGTTGCTAACGAAGTTCTTCCGGATAAAATTGCTACTTCTCACAAAAACCAAGCCATAGCCCCCGACAGTGATTCGTGAAACACAAACTACGGCGGAGGGGTGGCGGCTATTTTTTTGCCACGCTAAGGCGCTAAGGTTTTCTTTCCTGACGTTGCTTCATGTCCCGATCGGTATCGGGATTGCGTCTTAGTGGCTATAATCTATTCTTTTTTTCGCTCAGGTATTCAACCTGACAAAGCCGCCGTCAATGGGATAATCACAACCGGTAATAAAAGAGGCTTCATCCGAACAAAGATACAGCGCCAGATAAGCTATTTCTTCGGGTTTGGCCATACGACCTATGGGTTGGGTTTTTGACAGCTTCTCATACATCTCCTTTTCTTTTCCGGGATACGTATTGGCAAGATAGCCATCCACAAATGGTGTATGCACCCTGGCGGGTGAAATGCTGTTGCAACGGATATGATCCTTCAAATAATCTTTAGCCACTGAGAGCGTCATGGCAGCCACTGCCCCCTTAGCGGTTGAATAAACAAAACGATCAGGGATGCCTACCAATGCCGCCACTGAGGCAACATTTAAAATAACACCCCCCTTCTGTTTCATGAACGGGATAGATTCGTGCAGACAATTATAAACCCCTTTAATATTTACCGCTACCACCTTATCGAAATCTGCTTCGGTTGTAGTGTCTGCCTGTCCGATATGGGCAATACCCGCGTTATTCACCAGTATGTCAATGGTCTGATGTTGCTGCACAATTTGCTCTACAGCCTTCTTCACCTCAGCCTGGCTGGTTACATTACACTTTATAAAGACGGCTTCTCCACCCTGCGTTTTTATTTCACCCACCGTGGCAGCGCCTCCCTTTTCATCCAAATCCAGCACGTGCACCGCCGCTCCCTGGCTGCCGAAAACTTCTGCTATGGCTCTTCCAATTCCGCTACCGGCGCCGGTGATGATGGCTGTTTTGTTATTTAGACTGAACATGGGGAATGATAATTTGAAAATTTGAAAATTTGAAAACCTGCCAGCCGGCAGGCTGGTGTGGAAATGTGATGAATTGGGATTTTTCCTTTAGCCTACAAAGATACGCCTCGTTTCCAGGGTATGAAGTCATCCTGATTGAGCTGTACCGCTTTGGGTATCACTTCACCACTGGCTGCTTTAATACAATATTCCAGAATATCTTCTCCCATTTCTTCAATGGTTTTTTCTCCTTCAATAATAGGCCCGGTATCAATGTCTATAATATCTCTC
>JACFNM010000540.1 GCA_019454915.1 Chitinophagaceae bacterium | reverse complement strand
GACTCAAAATCTGGTATTGGCAACAATGTGCAGGTTCGATTCCTGTTCCGGGCACACTGATTTCCACTCAGTCACAGAGGTTCGCTGATGCGAGCCTTTTTTGATCAATAGTTTCAATTTTTCTCTGATAAAACCAAGGTTTGCCGGACTGGATTGCTGCGTTGCAAAGCTTATAGGTTTATGGCGTCTTGTTGCGGATACCACTTTTTAAAGTTGGTGGTATATAATTTATCAATGACTTCCGTAGGCAAATGAAGCCCATGAAACTTGTCCGACACTTCCGGCGCTTCCATCAGCTCGTCGGTTACAAAAAACTTCCAGTGATTGATCCAGATAGTGTACGCGTTTGCTTCAACGGTTTCCAGTGGCATGGCATCATCCACGCAGATATCCGTTGCATATAGGATTCTGTCCTGGTATTTGATAAAGAAATCCCTCACCTTATCATGGTCATTCACCGCCTGGTACTGTAGGTGGGAAATACGTTCTGCCAGGTCTACCGCCAGGTTCGGAAACCGGTCGAGTCTTTCAGCGATTTCATCTACGCTCCATTCCAGGCTGGCGAGGTGAGCCCCCACAAAGCGCATATCCGGATGCTTCTCAAGCATGTGGTCCCGGGATTCAATCTGCTTCTGATAAGAAGGATATTCGGGGTGCAGGTACATGTGGTACTCCGGGTGGTGCGTGAAATATTCTTTGTCGTTGGCCACGGTCATCTCCTCAACGGGCAGCCAGCAATTTTTCGGCTCGCCCAGGTGACCGAGAAGCGTCTTGTTCTTTCTTGCGATAAAATCAAACACCGGATCCAGTCGCGGATCATCTACCATCACAAAATCGCCGGTCTTATCCTTGTATTCCATACCGATGTTTTTCCACACTTTGGCGCCAATGGCTCCGCGGGTAAAAGCCTCTTCGATGCCGGCTATGGTTTTCTCCACCCAGCCCGGCTCTTCCACGTCCTGTATGCGAAAACTGGCGATATACGCAAAATGCTCCGGGTTGGCTTTCAACTGCCCGGTGGTGAACTCCTGCTGCTGTTCCAGTGAAGGATATTCCGGCACATCTACGTTGATGCTCAGCAAGCCCATGTTGTTGCTTTTGGCAAAATTTACCAGTCTGGTGTTATGGGTGTTAATATGCGTATGGGCATCAACTTTGCGGATACGGGCAAAGTCATCCATGGTATAAAAAACAGCTTCTTTCATTTCACGATCGTTTGAAGGTTGATTTCTCAACTCGATTTAAAGATGAGCTTTTTATTTTAGTCTCTTACTATTTTACGATATTCAATTTCTCTGCTACCAGGTTTTTCACGGCTGTAATGGCAGGAGGAAATAATTTTCTCAGGTCAATTTCCTCTTTTGATTCAAAACAGGTATGCAACGTACGGATGAACAGATTCTTGATCTCGGTAGCGAGGTTGATCTTGCAAATGCCGTTGGCTATGGACTCCCGTAAACTGGCTGCGGGTATTCCTGATCCGCCGTGTAAAACCAGCACAGCACTTGTTACAGCATGAATTGCTTTCAGCCTTTCTATATCCAGCCGGGGCTCTTTCTTATAGAAGCCATGCGCCGATCCGATGGCTACTACCAGGGCATCCACGCCGGTTTGTTCAACAAATATCCGGGCTTCTTCCGGGTCTGTAAAGCCGACCGTTTCAGCCGACTGTCCGAGCTTGGCAATATATCCAAGCTCTGCTTCAACATTGGCATTGTATTTTGCGGCAAGTGTTACTACTTTCCGCGAGATCGCGATATTTTCTTCAAAAGGCTTTTCACTTGCATCTATCATCACCGAATCAAATCCGCCAGCGAGGCATGCTTCAACAAGGGCATAAGAATCGGAGTGATCCAGGTGTAACCAGCCTTCTACCTGGTAATGCTCCAGTGCGGCTCTTGCCATACTTACAGCAACCTGCAAGCCCATGTAGTCAATAGAGCTTTTGGTCATTTGCAGGATAACAGGCTGCCCGGTTTCCTGTGCTGCTTCCATTATTCCTCTCAACGTTTCGAAATTATAGAAGTTGGTGGCAAGTAATGCGGCACCTTCCTGTTGCTTCAGGTATAATTTT
>JACFNM010000539.1:1570-2090 GCA_019454915.1 Chitinophagaceae bacterium | reverse complement strand
CCTGCCGGCAGGCAGGGTTTAGCTATTTTTCTGTAGTCTTGACTTTTTTTGTTACTTTTTTGCGTCAAGGCAAAAAAGTAAAAATATAAATTTATTAGTATGATGCCTGTGCGGCTAAAATTAATGATTCAATAAATAACAGATGATGAAATCCCTATACTCCGTTTTCTTTCTTTCCTGCTTCCTCATCTCCTCTCATGCACTGCGTGCGCAGGATGCTGTCGAATTGAAGTCGCCGGACGGAAAGCTCGTCTTTTCTATGGTGATAGCGAAAAACGAAGCTCCCGTTTACACGATTACCCATAAAGGGCGGCCCGTTATTTTACCATCCACACTCGGCGTAAGTGGTTGGGAGGAAGGCGTGACCCTGAACGGGAAAAACTATACCAGTTGTGATACCTTGTGGGAACCTGTTTATGGAGAACGGGGCGTTGTCAGGAATCGTTATCATCAGCTTTCTCTGTCATTCAAGAATAAACAACTGGACGAACTCAGTCTGGAGGTGAGGGCGTATAATGAA
>JACFNM010000539.1:0-1537 GCA_019454915.1 Chitinophagaceae bacterium | reverse complement strand
CGGGAAATGGTTTGGCGAATGAAATAAAAGAAGTTAATAATGAGCTAACGGAGTTTACGCTTCCGGAAGGAGTAATGGCGTGGGTTACGCCAAGGGCACAAACGGTCTATGAATTATTGCCGCTGAACAATTGGAAGACTGAGGCAGAAAGACCTTTGGTGCTTCAGTTTACCGATGGCAGATTAGCGTGCCTTACCGAAGCAGGAGTGGTTAATTATTGCAGAACAAAATTTTCATTGGATACGACAAAAGGAAATACCATTCGCTGCGCCATGTTTGGCGAAGTGAGATTAGCCGTTCCTTTTTTCACACCGTGGAGGGTAGTGATGGCGGGAGAGCAGGCCGGGGATTTACTGACGAATAACGATTTGATTTTAAACCTCAATGACCCGACAGAAATCAGCGATGCATCATGGATAAAACCCGGTAAAGTGATCCGGGAAGTAACCCTCACCACGCAGGGTGCGAAAGCCTGTATTGATTTTGCATCAAAACATCATTTACAGTATGTGGAATTTGATGCGGGTTGGTATGGACCGGAGAATGATGAAAAGTCCGGCGCGCTGGCGGTAAATGTTGATCCTGCCCGTTCGCCGGGGCCTTTATCCCTGCAGGAAGCCATTGATTACGGAAAGCAAAAAGGCATTGGCACTATTTTATATGTCAACCAAAAAGCTCTGTCGCGCCAACTGGACACTATACTGCCCCTATATCAATCCTGGGGAGTGAAGGGGGTGAAGTTTGGTTTTGTACATGTAGGTTCACAGGAAAATACACGCTGGCTGCACGAGGCGGTGAGGAAAGCGGCACGGCATCGTTTGATGGTGGATATACATGATGAATATCGCCCGACGGGCTATTCCAGAACCTATCCGAATCTGATGACGCAGGAAGGCATCCGCGGTGATGAAGAGAGTCCGGATAATCATCAGGTGTTGATTACCATTTTTACGCGGATGATTGCCGGTGCGGGTGACCAGACGAATTGTTATTTCGCCCCGAGAGTAGCTAAGATGGGCTCTCATGTATCTCAGATGGCCAAGGCGATTTGTATTTACAGTCCCTGGCAGTTTTTGTATTGGTACGACCGGCCGCAGGGTTCGCCGATAGGTAAGGGAGGGGCAGGGGCTACGGCATCTGTGATAAAAGAAATTCCTGACCTGAGTTTCTATGATGCCTTACCCACTGTGTGGGATGATACGAAAGTGATAGAGGGAGCAATCGGTGAGTATGCCACCATCGCCCGCCGGAAAGGAAATGACTGGTTTGTGGGATCGTTGACCAATCAGGAAAGAAGCCTTGCTTTATCTCTTGACTTTTTAGACAAGCGAAGAAAATATGAAGCAGTAATTTATACGGATAATGCATCGCTGCCTTCCGAAACCAAAGTACAGATCAGAAAACTGAAAGTAAAATCTGCCACGGTTTTAAAAGAGCGGATTAAGAAGATGAACGGGCTGGCGATGATTATCAGGGCGATTTAACCCAAATTTTGCAGTTGAACTGCAAAACAACTAAGAAAGGCTAATGCTCGAAT
>JACFNM010000538.1 GCA_019454915.1 Chitinophagaceae bacterium | reverse complement strand
AACCCGACAGGAAAACCCTGTCTTTGTCGCCGATATTATAGTTGAGCTTCGCATTTAGATCATAGAAATACAGGGTGTTATTCCTGAGGGAACTGTCTTTAGCCAGTTTCAGAAACATATCCGCATAGGTGCGTCTTCCGGTCACTAAAAAGGAAGACTTATCTTTTTGAACAGGACCTTCCACATTGAGTTTGGTGGATATGAGTCCGATACCGCCGCTGACATGGTAATCCTGATTATTGCCATCGTTCATTTTTATATCCAATACCGATGATAGCCGCCCTCCATACTGAGCGGGCATCCCGCCTTTGTACACCGTTATATCTTTGATGGCATCCGAATTGAAGGTAGAAAAGAAGCCCAACAAGTGCGATGCATTATACACGGTAGCTTCGTCCAGTAGAATGAGATTCTGGTCTGCTGCGCCGCCTCTCACGTAGAATCCGCTGTTTCCGTCTCCGGTTGATTTTATGCCCGGTAATAGTTGTACTGTTTTCAGTACATCTCTTTCGCCCAACAGTACCGGTATATTTTTGATTTCTTTGGTACTTAGCTTTTCTATGCCCATCTGCGGATTACTGAGACTTCTGCTGCCAGGGGAGCCGGTAATGGTGATATTGTCGAGCACTTTGGGTTCCTCTTCCAATGCTATATTGAGCGTGAGGTTAGCTTCTAATGAAACAGATTCTTCTTTGGGAAGCCTGCCTACTGCTGAAATAATAAGCTGGTAATTACCGCGCGGTAGAGAGAGAGAATAGAACCCGTAATCGTTGCTGAAAGTGCCGGCACTACCCGCCCTTACACTGGCGCCGATAATGGTTTCCCCGGTGTTTTTTTCACGGATGGTTCCACTGATGGTAAACGTTTCCTGACCCAATAATGAAAGTCCGCCCGCTAAAAAAATCCAGCTTAGCAATGTTCTCTTCATATCCCTTCTGTTTTATCCGATATCCGGCTATTAACATAATGCAGGGGATAACGCTTATTTATCATCCCGCATAAACACAATATAGTCGTGCAAAATTATAGGCTTTAAGTGAATTCTTTTGGACTCTTGTTTTTAACAAAACTTTGGGTGCAAAGGCGAATACATGAGACCTTCAGTTGCGAGTGATCGTCTATTGAAAATATTGCTCAGCGATTTGTACAGACTCCGGTTTACCTACATCTACTAAGAGATCACCTGAATGTTCATAGCCTAAAATGGTTTGATTAGCCGCAAGACGGAGATACAAATCCACCAGTGAAAACTTTCCTTCCTCAACCATCAGCCCAAAGATGGCGGGATCAATAATTTGAATACCGCTAAATGCTTTCGGAATATTATCAGAACCGGGAATAGCTATTCGTTGTTCACCCGTCTTATGGTTTCGCCAACCGCACAATTGATTTTCTTTTGTGAATAAAAAAGATCGGGAAGATGATCTGCCGGTTACCGCGAGCGTAACGAGCGGACGGAACTGCAAATGAAATTGCAACATAGCAGATATATCCAGGTTGGATAAGATATCGGAGTTGATGGCTATAAAAGGGTTGTACGGCGCTAAGAAGGAAGCGGCCTTTTTTAATCCGCCACCGGTTTCCAGCGGCTCCTCTTTTTCATAGGAAACGGTAATATCACAATTAAAGTAATGATGCTCTTCGAGGAAGTCAACAATCTGTGAAGCAAAATGATGTACATTGATTACCATGCGGGTGATGCCAAACGATTGCAGGTATTCAATATTACGCTGTAGTAAGGGTTTGTTATTTACCGGAAACAGGGCTTTAGGATGGCGGTCAGTCCAGGGTTTCAGCCGCGTTCCCAAGCCGGCGGCAAAGATCATCGCCATTTTTATTTCTCCCGTGATATGCTTCTTATTATCCTCCATACGAATTGTCTTTAAACGCCGATAGTAGCCGGTACAACCACTCGCCAAACATCCCGAATCCTATTGCCTTAACCGTTGACCCAGTTTTTTTCTTCCTGTACAAGGTGGTGTAGCGCCACGTGTACACTGAACTTTTCCTGCAGGTGCTTCGCGAGGCTGTCGGCAGCGAATACACTGCGGTGTTGCCCGCCGGTGCAGCCAAAATTCACCTCCAGGCGCTCAAAATTTCGTTTGAGATA
>JACFNM010000537.1:1151-2112 GCA_019454915.1 Chitinophagaceae bacterium | reverse complement strand
GTCATTGGAAGAGCGGAATCAATATCATCATTTTGTGGATGCCTGCCTGGGTAAGACCAAAACGGAATCACATTTCGCTCAAAGTGGTCCGATGACGGAGGCTATTCTCCTGGGTACGGTAGCCATCAGGGTTCCCGGACAGCTATTGGAATGGGATTCGGAGCGGATGAAATTTCCCAATTATCCTGCTGCTGAAAAATATTTGATGCGAGAGTACCGGAAGGGATGGGAAGTGAAAGGATAACATTGGTCCGCGAAAGCCTGCGCTATATTTTATCCCTGCCCTTTATCCATTTATTGAAATAATATTTTATCGGGTTTTTGTATTTCAATTGTTTCCACGGACGGCTTGCATGAGGATGATGAATGACGGTTACCTGCTTAAGTACCACATTATTAAAACCCAAATCATTAGACTGGTAGGAGATGGTGGTGTCATACCAGTCTTTCGATTGATCCAGTTTTCGAAAACTATACTTGCTTAAGAAATCATAGGAAATCAATGTGCAGCAAAAACTCAGGCTTCTTTTAGTATGGATGATGTCATGCCTGTCGCCACTGAATTTTTGATAGGGATAATTTATTTCGCCTGCCTCATCTACCGTAATCGCAGCCACCAAACCCGTGTTCTCATTATCATTCGCATAGGATATCATTTTTTTCAGCGTGTCCTGGCGGATGGTGACATCTGATTCCACAATGATTAAATGCTTTCCTTCATCCAATGCTCTGTTTTGCGCATCCTTCAAAACGAGGTCATAATTGGGAGATGGTTTATCGGTCATGTCAGCCAGATTTATCAGGCTGAACTGATATTGCCGGGCCAATTGTTCCAGTATGTCGCTTGTTTCTTCTGTGCTGAAATCATTATAAACCCGGTAGGAGATATCGGGGTAACTATCGCGGATGGCCGCTATGGTTTCCTTTGTCGTATCAATGGAATTCTTAACAGGCGTAATAA
>JACFNM010000537.1:0-1141 GCA_019454915.1 Chitinophagaceae bacterium | reverse complement strand
TTTTGGTAAAAATAAAATGAAATATCGGCTTTCTTGTCTCTCAACCAAAAAAAGAGGTTGGCTTTAATCTTTTGTGAAGCCAACCTCATCGTTCATTCTATGTAAGAAACGCGCAATTGTTTATGCATTCCGGTTAATGCAGTTCAAATCGGTGAAGGCTACCTCAAGTCTTGCCACAAAACTTTCCTCTGCTTTTCGCAACCAGGCCCTTGGGTCATAATATTTTTTGTTCGGTTTATCTTCTCCTTCAGGATTACCCAATTGTCCCTGCAGATAACCTTCTGATTTCTTATAATAATGTAACACCCCATCCCAAAACGCCCATTGCATATCGGTATCTATATTCATCTTAATAGCACCATAACCAATAGCTTCCCTGATCTGGTGCTGGGGCGATCCGCTTCCACCATGGAACACAAAATAAACAGGCTTCGGACCGGTTTTTAGCTCTTTTTCAATATACACCTGGCTGTTATGTAAAATCTCGGGACGAAGTTCCACATTCCCCGGTTTATATACGCCATGTACATTCCCGAAGGCTGCTGCGATCGTAAACAATTTTCCAACCTTTCCTAATTCCGTATAGGCGTAAGCCACGTGTTCAGGCTGAGTGTATAATCTCGCATTATCTACCGCGCTGTTATCAACGCCATCTTCTTCGCCGCCGGTGACGCCCAACTCAATTTCTATATTCATGCCCAAAGGACTCATCCGTTTAAAAAACTCTGCAGAAGTCCTCACATTTTCTTCGATGGGCTCTTCACTTAAATCCAGCATATGGGAACTAAAAAGTGGCTGTCCCTTTTCCTTATAAAATTTCTCGCCTTCATCCAACAGTCCGCTTACCCACGGAAGCCACTTCCTCGCAGCATGGTCGGTATGCAGTACCACCGGTACGCCATAATACTTAGCTACATTATGCACGTGTAAAGCGCCCGAAACGCCACCGTAGATATTTCCCTGTAGCTTATCATTGGGCATTCCTTTTCCGGCAATAAACTGAGCGCCGCCGTTAGAAAACTGGATAATTACGGGAGAATTCACTTTCGCTGCCGTTTCCAGTGTGGCATTGATGGTGTTTGTTCCGGTACAATTTACCGCGGGTAAAGCAAATTCATTCTTTAAAGCATCATCATAAAGG
>JACFNM010000536.1 GCA_019454915.1 Chitinophagaceae bacterium | reverse complement strand
AAATGACTGGTAGCCAACGATATATTGAAATAATGGATACCACCCTAAGGGATGGAGAACAAACCAGCGGGGTATCGTTTTCCGCTTCGGAGAAACTGACCATCGCTAAGCTACTGCTGACGGAAGTAAAAGTTGATCGCATAGAAATTGCCTCGGCCAGGGTGTCTGAGGGGGAATTTGATGCCGTAAAAAAAATAACGTCCTGGGCAAAAGCGAATGGCATGCTCAACAGGGTGGAGGTGCTGACGTTTGTAGATGGTGGGGTTTCAATTGACTGGATGCAAAAGTCGGGCGCCAGGGTCATGAACCTGCTGACCAAAGGTTCGTTAAACCATCTGACGCATCAGCTGAAGAAAAAACCGGAGCAACATTTTGCCGATATCGCTTCCGTAATTACGCTGGCAAGGAAGAAAAGAATTGAGGTGAATGTTTACCTGGAGGATTGGAGCAATGGTGTGCGGCACTCCCGGGACTATGTTTTTCAATATCTCGACTTTCTGACCACCCAGCCGGTAAAGCGCATCATGCTACCGGATACCCTCGGGATCCTGACTCCTTCCGAGGTATATGAATTTGTTTCTGCCATTACACAACGTTACCCGGACATCCATTTTGATTTTCACGGGCATAATGATTACGATTTAGGTACCGCCAACGTACTAGAAGCGGTGAAAGCCGGGGTTAACGGCTTGCATCTAACCGTTAACGGAATGGGAGAAAGGGCGGGCAACGCACCCCTTGCGAGCGCTATAGCCGTTATCAATGATTTTGTGCCGGCTGTAAAAACCCGGGTTGTGGAGAAATCGCTTTACCGCGTTAGTAAACTGGTAGAAGCCTTTTCGGGATTCAAGATCTCGGAGAATAAGCCGGTCGTGGGTGAGAATGTATTTACGCAAACTGCCGGTATACATGCCGATGGCGATAAGAAAAACAAGCTCTATTTCAGCGATTTGATGCCTGAGCGCTTTGGCCGGCAGAGGAAGTATGCCTTAGGCAAAACCAGCGGCAAGGCGAATATTGAGAATAATCTGCAGCAATTGGGTATTCATCTTTCGGAGGAAGATTTGAAAAAAGTGACTCGCAGGATAACCGAGTTGGGAGACAGGAAAGAAGTGGTAACCCAGGCCGACCTTCCATATATTATTTCCGACATTCTGGACAACACGGTGCCGTATAAAGTACGTGTTGATAATTATGTGCTAACCCATTCCCAGGGAATGCGGCCTTCTGTAACCATCCGGGTGTCCGTTCAGGGAGATGAATATGAAGAACACGCCCAGGGTGACGGTCAATACGATGCATTCATGAATGCCTTAAAGAAAGTTTTTAAGCAGCGGAAGATGGAATTACCACAGTTAACCGATTATGCCGTACGCATACCACCGGGAGGTAAGAGTGATGCCCTGTGTGAAACCATTATTACATGGAGTGCCGACAACAAAGAATTTAAGACCCGGGGATTAGATAGTGATCAGACGGTATCTGCTATTAAAGCAACGGAAAAAATGCTGAACATCATATAGAAACTATGCAATTTTTCCTTTCCGGCATCTTTACCATGTATATGAGAAAAATTATACTTCTTTCTTTGTTTACTGCCTGGTTCTCTAACATCACCGGACAAGACGATAAGTATATTTCTGATCCAGAACGTACGAAGTCGGAGGAGATCGCCAAAACAAGAGCGAGATTATTAGACCAGTTTTTGGAGAAGAACCGGATCGGAATTATTTTAGAAAGAGATAAATTAATGATGCTGGATGATCAGGATTATTTAACCCTCTATCCGGTTGAATTTTGGCTAATATCGTATTGGCTTGAGGATTATAAGGCTGTTTTGTCTACGGTTAGCGGGGGTGAAGCAGACAGTGGTAGTATTAAGACCGTCAAAATTCCTCCCGGACGAGATTATCTGATGCTTAAGCTAATTGAAAAGTCGAATGAAGAGAAAGCGGAAATCCTGAGGGGCATAAACAATAGCGAGGACCTGAGTAGTGAGGAAAAAGAATTTTTGTCGCTTCATTTCAATTTTTTGTTGGACAAAAGTGCCGGTGATGCCGCTGACAATGATAAATTTAATCAGTTGTCGGATGCTTTTTTAGAGCGCTATCC
>JACFNM010000535.1 GCA_019454915.1 Chitinophagaceae bacterium | reverse complement strand
CGCTTAAAATATCTTCTGGAGAGATATTGCAATGATGCTTCTACTCCGGAAGAGATCCGGGAGCTATTTAAATGGATCAGAAACCTTGAAGATGACACACAACTCAAAGAGAGGGTTAAGACGTTGTGGGCGGATTATGAGGATAATGAACTCATATCGAACGTGGATTGGAACGCCATCTATACAGAGGTTCTGAATTTACCCGTGATAGATAAGCGAAATATTTGGCCGCAGGTTTGGGCGGCAGCAGTAGTCATTGCTTTACTGGGCGGGGTTAGTTATTATGTATTTAAACCACGGGTTGAGCAAGGTGTGGCGGTAACAGAAGAGAAACAGGCCGTGGACGAGTTGTTGCCGGGCGGGGACAGGGCGATCCTTACATTGGCGGATGGCAGACAAATCATACTCGACAGCAGTAGCAATGGTACCCTATCGGAACAGGGTAATACGACGATCAATAAATTAGACAAAGGGCAGGTCTCTTATATTTCTTTGGACAGTAATCCGGAAGAGGTGTTGTACAATACGATAGCTACACCCCGGGGAGGTCAATACCAGGTGGTGTTGGCGGATGGAAGTAAGGTATGGCTCAATGCGGCGTCTTCCCTGCGTTTCCCCGTTTCATTCACGGGTGATAGCAGGACTGTAACGCTTAACGGCGAAGGCTATTTTGAAGTGGCGCATGATGCAGCAAAGCCCTTTGTGGTTTTGGTAAATGGAGTGGATGTGCGTGTATTGGGCACACATTTCAATATCAACGCTTACGCTGATGAGGGGAACTTAAAAACCACCTTGTTGGAAGGGTCTGTGAAAATAAGTAAGGGTATTGGTACCGATAAAATAATCTCTCCGGGTGAACAGGCAATTATCGGGGATGGTAGTATGACTACCAATGACGGGATTACTGTGAGGCAGGTAGATGTGGACGCGGTAACGGCGTGGAGAAATGGGCGATTTGTTTTTAAAGGTGATAATATTCAGTCGGTAATGCGACAGTTGGCAAGGTGGTACGATGCGGAGATAAGTTATGCGAAAAATGTGACGGATGAAGAGTTTGTAGGGGTGATCAACCGCTCCAGGTATGACGATATATCGGATATCCTGGAGATGCTGACAAAAACGGGTACTGTCAGCTTTTCGACGAATGGCCGTCACATTACCGTGATGCCATTTAAAAAGTGAGTAATACATTCCTCCGACAGCAGGTTAATCCCCCTGTTATAGAAACTTCTCTTACTAAAGGGATAATGGTCAGTTGGAGGAAGAGATAAGATTAGACTTACCAAAAAAAGCCATCCCGACGGCAATCGGGATAGCAGGATTTTTTGGATAGTCCAATAAATAAAACGGCTACGTTCATTTATTTTAAACCCGTCTGCCGACAGGCAGACCCAAAACGCAAAATTATGATTTTTTTTCTCAGCGGCAAGGTGCTTTTCCCACATCAATTGTCGCCTCAATTCATGAAAATCATGAGACTTACTGCTATTCTCCTGACCGTTGCCTTTTTACAGGTGCATGCAAAAAGTTATCCCCAGATTACGCTCTCCCTAAAAAATGTATCGGTAGAAAAGGTCTTTTATGAGATTGAACGGCAGTCAGGCTATGGCTTTCTGTACACCAAAGCCATACTCGCTGATTTCCCTACCGTGACGATTAAGGTGAGGAACGCTTCCGTAAACGAGGTCTTGAACGAATGTTTCAAAGACCAGCCGATGACCTATACCATTGAGGATAAAATGATTGTGGTGACTAAACGGGGGTTTACAAATCCGGAGCTGGCTCCCGATCCAGAGCCTGTGCCACCTGTGGAGATCCGGGGGCGGGTAGTTAGTTCAACCGGAGAACCATTATCCAACGTTTCCGTAATAGTGGCAGGCACATCGGTTGGGACTACCACGGGCATTGATGGCCGCTTTGTGCTCACGGCGCCTGACGATAAGGGTATTGTATTGGAGTTTTCAAGTGTTGGTTATCAAAGCCAACGAGTAAGCGTGGGAAAAAGGACGGAAGTGAATGTGGTGCTGGAGTTGACGGTTTCTGATTTAAGTGATGTGGTGATAGTGGGGTACGGAACCAGGAGGAAGGTGAATTTGACAGGCTCCGTAGCTA
>JACFNM010000534.1 GCA_019454915.1 Chitinophagaceae bacterium | reverse complement strand
AACAATCCCATACTTATACCAAAGTTGTTTAATCTTTGGATCGTTACTATTGGTACAATCAATCTTAATATTCACAAATCTCTTTGATACCCTGATAACTTCCGGATCAGTATAAGTGAGTTTTTCAAACTCCATACAGGCTGCACACCACGACGCCCAGAAATCAATCATTGCCGCCTTACCCTCGTCCTTTGCCTGTTTAAGTCCTTCTTCCTCACTTAAAACCCAATCAATTTTTTCCTGTGCGATTGCTTGAGTGGAAACGGTAGTCGGGAAGGGAGGCAAAATAAATCCACTAATCATGAGATGTCCCACAAGAAAGTACGCTCCAAAGATAAAGGCTATAAGTCCGAAGGATCTCTTGGCCCGTTGAAAATTAGTACTTTCATGAGTCAGCCGGTCAAAACCGCCGGAAAATACCGCAGTAACAATCAAGAATACGCTCAGGATGATGATGAAGGCGCTTCCCGGGATGATAAAACTCAGGTAATAGAGTGCGGCTCCGATTAAAAGGAGACCGAAGATTCTCTCCACCGTTTCCATCCAGCCTCCCGATTTCGGGAGGGCCCTTATAGCGCCTGAAAAGGTGCCCAACACAATCAAAAGCACGCCCAATCCCCAGGCAAATACAAACAACATCCAGAACCCCATGAATTTATTACCCGTGCTGGCAATGTAAACAAGCAAACTTGCCAGGGCCGGGCCGATACATGGCGAAGCAACAATCCCGGAAACTAACCCCATAATAAAAACGCCAATAATACCCTTTCCGGTTTTTGTTCCAAGCCGATCTGAGATAAAAGATGGCACCCGCAGGTAATATACCCCAAACATGCTCATGGCAAGCGCGACAAAAACTGCCACCACAAACCCTATGACCCAGGGACTTTGCAGAGCAGTACCAAACAATGCCCCGGTAGAAGCCGCTGCCACCCCCATTGCTGAGTATACAATGGATATGCCCAGGACATAAATCAGTGAGAGGAAAAATGCCCTTAAAGGGCTTCTGGCCGTAGCCTGGCCTCCGGCAGCTTGTCCGCCAATTACGGCAACGGTAATGGGTATCATAGGGTACACGCACGGAGTAAAACTCAGACCCACACCTGCCAGGAAAATAATAATTAGTGAAACAAAAATTCCACGGCTCTCGATAGTCTTTTGGATACCAGTGGCCTCCGCTTTTTCCACAGGTTTTGAAACGGCCGGGATTTTTTCTTCCTGTATTTTAGAAACGCCCGATTTTGCTAACTCCACCTGTACCGGAAGTGTAAATTCATCCATCGTTGGGGCAAAGCAGACTTTATCGGAACATCCCTGATAATGTACCTTGAGTTGCACATTATACGAACCGGCCGGTAAATCCTTTGATACCTGAAGGAATGACTTTACCAGTACTTCTCCTACGTAGTCTTCTACTTCTTTCTCAAAAAATTGATCGTATCGGATTTCCCCTGGAGGAAGTTCTGTGGAAACCACCGCGAATCTAGTGTTATCTCCGCTTTCTATCTTAACCTGATCCTTGTAAATATGGTGGTTTGGGGCAATTGTGAAGTTAACTGCAACAGGGATAAGCTCACCCGCTGGAACATGTTCTTTTAAAAGTGTCGCGCCTGATTTAAACGGAGAGGTTTCTCCGAAGGCTATAAGGGGAAATATGATTAAAACAAAGACAATAGCAGAGCATCTTTTTATGAGGGGAACTGTTTTCATGGTATATTCATCCTTGTTATAGTCTATAAACGTTAATAAATAGCTGCGGTATTATCGTAAATAGTGTTCGTAAATGTACCGCAACTCCGCCGGTAATGATGATGCCTATAATAATAGGGAGAATAATAATGGTAGTAAGGACTGTGGTAGTAGGGAGAGTAATGGTGCTCCGGATAATAGGGTCCTTGATCGGAAGGCCTATCATATTTTTGAGCATTACCACACCCAACCAGAAATAGCGCAATAACGAAAAATAACGCAGGATTTATTTTCATTCGAATTCCCCCGGCGGGTTTGCAACCCAATGTCATTTCTGCCGTAACACTTTAGCCTTTTAAAACTGGCGCTGGAAACTACATTCGCGGGTTCACTCATTAGAAGGCTTTTGTCAAGGACAAAATAT
>JACFNM010000027.1 GCA_019454915.1 Chitinophagaceae bacterium | reverse complement strand
CACCGCCACCTCTCATTTCATCCTCGCTATTATGGCTACCGTTAGTGTAATTGTTCATATTTTCCAGGGTAATTACAGTGATCCTTATGTGTTGAGAATGGTGATTTGGTTGGGGATAGGAGTAATCATAGGAGCTCAGCTGGGTGCATGGTTTTCTCACCGGATAAAAGGAATGATGATAGTGAAGGCTCTCGCTGTTTGCCTGGCCATCGTCGGCATACGACTATTGTGGAATTCAGCGATTTGATCCCTTTTCTCTCTACGTTGACTATTCCAGATTTCAGGTTTAGGCAGCAGTTAATCTGACCCTTTTTTGATTAACAATAGAAATAAATATGCCCGCTGTTATAAGCGTAATAAGGCTGTAAACCACAGCAGGGATGGCCATAGTAGGATTGCCCAGCATGAGTGGACTACTGGCTATATCAATGGTGAGCGTTCCGTTCTTTAACAACAGTGCCGCAATGATAAAGTCCGGCACCGGTAACAATATCAACAAAAAATTGTATGTAAATGGGAAAAATAAAAAAGGGCTTCATTTCCATGAAACCCTTTCCTGTATTATGTGGGAGCACACGGGTTCGAACCGCGGACCCTCTGCTTGTAAGGCAGATGCTCTAAACCAGCTGAGCTATGCTCCCTTTTTTCAGAACTCTTTGTATCCTCTTTGTAAGGGGAGTGCAAAGATAAGCGTTCAACTATTCTGGCAAAATTTTTTTACCATTTTTGTGCTTGCAACAACGAAGTGACCGCTATGGGAAAATACCCAGTTCCGCATAACTGGTCCCCACTTTATTAATCGCAACTACATAAGCAGCGGTTCGCATGTCTGGAATATCCGGATTCTCCTGCCAGGCATCTACTATCTCTTTGGCAGAACCTATCATGGTTTCTTCTAATCCGCTATATACAAGATCTGATTCATTAGGACCATGCATGATCAGTTCTTTTGCTTTTTCATTGACCGTTTTACCGGTTAGTTGTTCTATCTGAGAGAGAATACTCCTGTTTTGATTTTCTTTAAAGCGTTTTTCCATCCTGCCGTACCTCACGTGGCTGAGATTCTTCAGCCATTCAAAATAACTTACCGTAACGCCGCCTGCATTCAGATAGATGTCCGGTACAACTAATATGCCTTTCTTAAGAAAGACTTCATCGGCTTCCGGAGTCAATGGACCGTTTGCCGCTTCTCCTACGATTTTGGCTTTAACCCTCGGCGCATTCTCGCCGTTAATGACGCTCTCAAGCGCTGCAGGGATCAGAATGTCGCAGTCCAATTCCAATGCTTCCGCGGTATTGGTAATGTTTGTAGCGCCCGGAAAGTTCAGAATAGTCCCTGTCTTTTTTCGGTGTTCCCGCACCTCTTCCTCATTCAAGCCATCAGCGTTAAAAATAGCGCCTTCGTATTCAGCAATGGCGGTCACCGTGGCGCCACCCTCTCTGCAGAATTTGGCCACGTGATAGCCTACATTCCCCAATCCCTGCACTACCACCCGTTTTCCTTCGATACCAACGGGGAGCCCAATCTTTTGCATCAGGTCAGGCATGGAGCATATTTCTTTAAGCCCGTAGAAAACACCCAGCCCCGTAGCTTCCCTTCTGCCATGAACACCGCCCTGGGAGATGGGTTTTCCCGTTACGCATGCCAGGGCATCTATTTCTCCCGGTTTCATGCTGGTGTAAGTGTCCAGGATCCAGGACATTTCTCTTTCTCCTGTACCATAATCCGGCGCCGGAACATCCGTACCCGGTCCTATGAAGTTCTTCTTAATCAATTCGTGGGTATAGCGTCGGGTTATCTTTTCCAGTTCATAGGGTGTATATTTTTTCGAATCAATGTTAATCCCCCCTTTGGCGCCACCGAAGGGAACATTTACTACCGCACACTTATAAGTCATCAGAGCTGCCAAAGCCATCACCTCATCCAGGTTCACGGTTGTGGAAAACCTGATGCCTCCCTTACAGGGTGTTTTGTGATGGGAATGCTGAACCCGGTACGCTTCAATCACCTCTATCTTATCCCCGATTTTAACCGGGAAATACATACGATAAACCGAATTACATAATTTAATCTGCTCCAGTATTCCCGGATCCCAGTTCGTAAACTTCGCCGCTTTGTCAAAATTTCTTAGTACAGCTTCAAAAAAACTGAATTTCTGATTATTAGCCATTTTCTTGGTTTTAAATGCCTTTGATAGTCCTGTATGGGACCAGTTATGGGTGATGTTGTGGCAGGGGCTCTATTTCTGTTTATTCTCCTTTTCCAGCCTGCTCACTTTACGGTCTATACTTATCAGAAACGCGAATAATCCGATGAACAGAATAACAAGAACCGCAACCACCACATATATTTTTCCATTGCTGCGCAATTTGTCCGCCATTTCCACCTCATCCTGGGCATTGACGTATAAAAGCGCGATAACAAAAAGGAAAGAGAGCAACGCCTTTTTCAGAAATTGATTAACCATGTAAGAGATTTTTATCTTCTATTTTTCGATAACGAATAATAAGATTAGTCATCCATAGTCCGAGGAGAATAAAGCCGGGTACCGCCCCCAGCCAAAATATAAATCGCATCCGTGCGTCCATATCCCTCGGGTCTGCCCCGGGATTACCTGCTCCGCCCGGATGCAGGGACTCAACCAGTCTTGGCACTATCCAGAGGGCGGGGAAGAGCATGGCATAAGCAAAAATATTATAAACCGCCCCCACTTTTGCCCGTTTATCTATATCCGTGATAGAGTTTCTCAGGACGAAATAGGCTCCATAGATAAGTAAAGCCATCGCCGCACCTATCTGCTTAATATCATTACTCCACGCCTTGCCCCAGGTATAATTAGCCCACATGGCGCCGGTAACCAGCCCAAGTATCCCGAAAATCATGCCCGTCCTGGCGTAGGCTGCTGCATGAATGTCGAGGACTAAGTCTGGTTTCCGAAGGTACCGGATAGAATACACGATTGAAGTGGTAAACAAAACCATCATACCAAACCACATCGGAACATGAAAGTAAATGTTGCGAATGGTTTCGTTTAGTATTTTTTTATGGGGTACCTCAAAAAGCAAACCGCCAATGAGTGTATAAAAGATTAGAACAGTACAGAGTACCTTCCACCAGTTTCTTCTCATCACCTTGGTAATTATTTAGATAGGCAAACCTACATCAATTTGATGAATAGTCAATCAATTTAATCTCTCCATAAGAAGGGAAAAAGAATGACTGCCATCACCATGACTAACACGTCTAAGCCACAAAGTAACCACACGAGGTCTGATAATGCCCCTGCCTGAAAAATCTCTCCCATGCCGGCTTTAGAAATGCGCATCAATAATAGAAGCTGCGGAATAATAATCGGAAATCCCATGATAGCCATTAAAGACGCCTGCTGCTGAGCTTTGGCCGCAATGGCGGCCAGCATGGTAAAAACCAGGCTGAGACTTACCGACCCTAAACATACTATTCCGGTGAACTGCCAGAAGTGAAGCAGAGGATTTCCCAATAGCGCCCGAAAAAGTGCAAGGCTGATTACACTCATGATGAGCATAATAAAAGTGTTATACAATAATTTGGCTATAATAAACTGCTGAGCGCCTGAAATGCTATAGAAGTATAACATCCTTCCCCGGGTTTCCTGAAGAAAACTCTTGGCAACTGCATTTACGCAGATAAATAGTTGTATCATCCAGAACAGGCCATTCCAGACCGTACTATCGGGCTGTTGCAAAGCAAGGTAAAGCACAAAAATGGTGGAAGCAATATAGAGTAATACCCCGTAGAACGTATATTGCTGCCTGAATTCCAGGAGAATATCTTTCTTAAGGAGCGTGAGGATATGACGAATAATGGCCTCCTGTCTCATTTGTGATTTTTTTATGGCAAGGTGTTTGTAACTTTACCCAGTCCATTTTATTTGTTTACCCAATCATTCAGAGCGCCAAAAATACCATAATCGAATGGAACGTGCCGGTGTTTTAATAAATAAATTACAGCAGTTGCATGCGCAAAATGCGCCTTCGGATCAAATGCTTCAGGTAGCGCAGTTGCTAATTACCGAACTATCACTTAACCAACCGCAGCCGGTACCTGAGCGAAAAAAGATCGCGGTGATGATGCCGGGTGGAATCGTTGGCGGAGTTGCGGGAACTACCGGCTACGAAAAGCTATCCAAAGAAGCACCTTCCGCTGATCGGGAAAAGAATTGGACTTCGGCAAGAACGGCGGAAGAAGAATGGAATGAAAAGAAAGCGAGCATGAAAAGCGGGGATAAGGGATTTCAGACATTGAATGTTTTTGAAGAAGTGCCAACCCTCGCTCATCAGCCGAGAAGCAAAGAGATAAACGAAGCAATAGCCATACCGGAGAAATCGCTTAATGAGAAATTGTTTGAGCCCAAAACAGAGCTGGCAGAGAAATTAAAAGATGAACCGCTAAAGGACATCAAAAAAGCGGTGGGCATAAATGACCGCTTCATTTTTATTAGCGAACTTTTCCGGGGAGACGAGGATATGTACGAACGTTCCATAAAAACGATCAACCGTTTCACGATATATCCCGAGGCCGAGTTTTGGATACAACGCGAGTTGAAATTAAAACTAGGATGGAATGAAGATAATCCCGTAGTAAAGCAGTTCGATCAGTTGGTAAGGAGGCGTTTTTTATAGATATAATCGAGTATGCGTTGTGTGGCTCCCGCATTGGAATAGATAAATGCTCTTGCGGATTCACCACTTTTTTTCAGGACGTTGTTGTCATTCATAAGGTTGTTTAGTTCTTTTTCCAGTTCCAGCGCATTTTCTATACTGAAGGCGCCGCCGGCTTCTATCATTTTTTCCGCTTCGTAATTACGGTGAAAAACAGGTCCGAAAAAGACGGGTTTCCCATAAACTGCTGCTTCCAGGATATTGTGCAGCCCGGTGTCGCCAAAGCCGCCGCCAACGTAGGTTACATCAGCATAATGGTAAAGTCTCGAGAGCATACCTATATTATCAATGATCAGTGTATTAACGATTGAGCCTTCATCCGCGGCCTTGTTTGCCGGGTTCTCTGTTTGATATTGGGATCGCCACGCGGAAAAAAGGATGGAGTTGGGGAATTCCTTTTGTACGTTTTTGATATTCTCGCTGTCCACCTCATGGGGAGCTATAATAAAACGCATCAGGGGGTTCACGCGGGTGTAATGTATGAGCACTTCTTCATCTTCCATCCAGGTACTTCCGGCAACGACTACCTTATGGCTATTACAAAAAGCTTCAACTTCCGGTATAGGCTGGAATGACTCTGCGATCTTAATGACTCTGTCAAAGCGTGTATCACCTGCGAGCGTAGCGTTACCGGCCAACCCTTCTTTTTCTAATTGTGTCAGGGAAGGCTGGTCCTGAACGAAAAGATGTGAAAAGTATTGATACAGTTTTTTTCGGAAGGGTCTGTAAAAAGAGTTGCTGCGATATACTGTAGCAGACAATAGCAGAAGTGGGATATTTGCTTTTCTTAATTCCTTCAGGTAATGCAGCCAGAGTTCATAACGGATCCACAATACCAGCGTAGGCTTGATATGTTGAATAAACCGCCTGGCATTGGCCGCAGTGTCTAAGGGTAGATAACATACAAGATCCGCACCCGCGTAATCCTTCCTGATTTCGTACCCAGAGGGAGAGAAAAAAGTGATAAAAATTCTGGCAGTGGCGTGTTGAGCCTTTAGTTTTTCAATCACCGGCCGACCCTGTTCAAATTCTCCCAGGGAGGCACAGTGCATCCAAATGACGGAACCGCCGTTATCGTTTGGTAAATTATTTAAGGAATATTTTAGCCTTTCAAAGAATTTCTTTCGCCCTTCCGTCCATTTTTTTGCCTTAGGATTCCATAATGAAGCGAGTTTGATGGCAAAGCTATATACCCGGATGAACAAATTATAGGTGGCTGTGATCACAATGATAACGATTAAAATATGTTACAAAGCTAATACGTATTCATAATCCGTTACTTATTTTGCTATTTTTGCACCCATTTATAAAAAATAGAATATGCGACCGATTCAAATGGTTGACCTTAGACAGCAATATGAGCATATAAGGTCAGAAATAGATTTAGCGATAAGAGAGGTACTCGATAGTTGTGCGTTTATCAATGGAAAACCCGTTCAGGAGTTTGCCAAGCATTTGTCGGATTATTTATCCTGCCAATATACCATTCCCTGCGCGAATGGTACCGATGCCTTACAAATAGCACTGATGGCGCTGGGGCTGCAACCGGGTGACGAGGTCATTACACCCTCTTTTACTTTTATAGCCACTACAGAAGTGATAGCTTTATTACGTTTAAAGCCGGTTTTTGTTGAGGTTGACCCGAAGACTTTCTGTATTGACGCCGACGAAATTGAAAAGGCGATTACTGAAAAGACAAAAGCTATTATACCCGTACATTTATACGGGCAGTCTGCTGAGATGGAAGCTATCATGGAGATAGCACGAAAGCACAACCTGTTCGTAATAGAAGACAATGCACAGGCTATCGGTTGCGACTACACTTTTTCGAACGGAGTCAGACAGAAAACAGGTACCATCGGACATATTGGGTGTACGTCTTTTTTCCCGTCCAAGAATTTAGGGGGCTATGGCGATGGGGGAGCCTTGTTTACGAATGACGAAGAGTTGGCGAGACGTATCAAAATGATTGTGAATCACGGTCAAAAAGAAAGATATTATCATGAAATCGTAGGATGTAATTCCCGCCTCGACACGCTTCAGGCTGCCATCCTGGACATAAAACTGAAGAAATTAGACGATTACATCGCCGCGCGAAAAAAAGCGGCAGACTATTACAATACCGCCTTCGCTGGCAATAAGAAAATAAACACACCCTATACTGCCCCCTACACGGATCACGTTTTTCATCAGTACACATTAATATTAGAAGACGTGAACAGGTCTGGCTTGAACAAATACCTCGCAGAACATCAGGTTCCTTCGATGATCTATTATCCGGTTCCTGCACATCGGCAGAACATGTTTGCTTCGTTTGGCGGCGGAGGCTATCACTTGCCGGTGACAGACCGGCTTTCTGAACGGGTGATTTCTTTACCCATCCATACGGAATTGGATGAGGAGCAGCTATCTTATATAACCCGCAAAGTTTTAGAATATATAAATTAATAATTACACGGAATTATGAAAATCACAGTAATTGGCACAGGATACGTTGGATTGGTTACCGGAACCTGCTTTGCTGAAACGGGTAATAATGTCACTTGTGTGGATATAGATAAACGCAAAGTAGAAAGGCTGACGGCAGGCGAAATCACCATTTATGAACCGGGATTGGAGAAGATATTTCTCCGGAATTTAAAAGAGGAACGCCTTCGTTTCACGACCGATCTGGCCGAAGCATTTGACGAGGCGGAGATTATATTTTTAGCTTTGCCTACGCCGCCGGGAGAGGATGGGTCGGCTGATTTGAAATATGTACTGGGGGTAGCAAGGCAATTGGGAGCTATGTTTAAACCCGGTCAGTATAAAGTAGTCGTGGATAAGAGTACGGTGCCCGTGGGAACAGCCGATAGGGTGGAAAAAACGATTATAGAAGGATCGGGCGGTAAAATTAATACCGCTGAAAGGGACGAACAATCAGGGGTATTTGATGTAGTCGCCAACCCTGAATTTCTGAGGGAGGGCGTAGCTGTAGATGACTTTATGAAGCCTGACAGAGTGATTATCGGCAGTGCATCCGAAAGAGCTAATAAGTTAATGGGCGAGTTGTATGCACCGTTTGTGCGCCAGGGAAATCCCGTAATATATATGGATAAGCGTTCTGCGGAATTAACCAAGTATGCGTCTAATTCCTTCCTGGCCACTAAGATTTCGTTTATGAACGAGATTGCCCGGCTTTGTGAGCGACTTGACGCAGACGTAGACATGGTAAGGAGAGGAATGGGCAGCGACGGCAGAATTGGGAAGCGATTTTTGTTTCCCGGGATAGGTTATGGCGGTAGTTGTTTTCCGAAAGACGTACAGGCACTGGTAAAAAGTGCCGAAGAGGTTCAGTATGATTTCAAAATACTTAAATCAGTGATGGAGGTTAATCAGGGGCAAAAGCTGCACCTCGTATCCAAGCTGAAGAAGTACTTCGGTAATGATTTGAAGAATAAGAAAATAGCGTTGTGGGGATTGGCATTCAAGCCGAATACAGATGATATCAGAGAAGCCCCGGCTTTGGCAATGATTGAGTCTTTATTGAAAGAAGGTGCTCAGATCACTGCTTACGACCCCGAAGCAATGAAGAATGTAAAGCAGTTGCTTGGTGATAAGATAGCGTTTTCTGAAAATCAGTATGATTGTTTAGAAGCTGCCGATGCTTTACTGATAGCCACGGAATGGAATGAATTCAGGACGCCCGATTTTCTGAAAATCGTATCCAAAATGAGGCAGAAAGTGATTTTTGACGGAAGGAATCTGTTTGATGTTGCAGCGATAAGAAAACTGGGATTTTATTACGAAAGCATCGGGCGACCGGTACTTAACCAATAATTATGAAAATATGAGAAAGCGAGTCCTAATAACAGGAGCGGCGGGATTTTTGGGTTCACATCTTTGCTACCGGTTTGTAAAAGACGGGTACCATGTGATTGCGATGGATAACCTGATAACCGGTGACTTAAAGAATATTGAAGCATTATTTGCGCTGGAGCAATTTGAATTTTACCATCACGATGTTTCTAAATTTATTCATGTTCCCGGGCCCTTAGATTATATTCTCCATTTTGCGTCTCCGGCAAGCCCGATAGATTATCTAAAAATACCTATTCAAACACTCAAAGTAGGATCTCTCGGTACGCATAACTGCCTGGGATTGGCGAAGGCAAAGGGATCCAGGATTTTAGTGGCTTCTACCTCAGAAGTCTATGGAGACCCTCTGGTACACCCTCAAAATGAAGATTACTGGGGTAATGTAAATCCGGTGGGGCCGAGAGGTGTTTATGATGAAGCAAAGCGTTTTCAGGAAGCGATAACGATGGCCTATCACTCTTTTCATGGAGTTGAAACCCGTATTGTCCGGATTTTTAATACCTACGGACCTCGTATGCGACTTAACGATGGGAGAGCATTGCCGGCTTTTATTGGACAGGCGTTACGGGGAGAAGACCTTACTGTTTTTGGGGATGGTTCGCAAACACGGTCATTTTGCTTTGTTGATGACCTCGTGGAGGGAATTTGCCGGTTGTTGTATAGTGATTATGTATTACCAGTTAATATTGGCAACCCCGACGAAATTAGCTTAAAGGATTTTGCAGAAGAAATAATAAAACTTACCGGCACACATCAGAAAATCGTATATAAGCCGTTACCTAAAGACGATCCTAAGCAGCGTCGTCCGGATATAACGCTCGCTAAAAAGTTGTTGAACTGGGAGCCTAAAGTCAGCCGGGCTGAGGGTCTGAAAATCACTTATGACTATTTTAAGTCATTACCCAAGGAAGAATTGTATAAACTACCCAAGGATTTTAAAAAATAACAGACATGTTAATCTATCAGGATCTTATAGATAAGAAGGCAAAGTTGGCCGTTATTGGTTTAGGCTATGTTGGTTTGCCTATCGCGCTGGAGTTTGCTAAAAAGATAAGTGTAATCGGTTTTGATATTAATGCGAAGCGCATTGAGATGATGAAGGACTCCGTCGATCCGAGCAATGAGTTGGATGCAAGTGCCTTTGAAGGCTGCGACATTGTATTTACGAATTCTTTAGATGTTTTGCGGGAAGCAAAGTTTTTCATTGTGGCCGTTCCAACGCCTGTGGACGATCATAACGTTCCGGATCTGATACCGGTAAAGAAGGCTTCCGAAACGATAGGCAGAGTGATAAAACAGGGAGATTATGTGGTGTATGAATCTACCGTTTACCCCGGATGTACGGAAGAAGATTGTCTGCCCGTTATTGAACAACTCAGTGGTTTGAAATTGAATACCGATTTTAAGTTAGGCTATTCTCCTGAGCGTATTAATCCGGGCGACAAAGAACATACATTGGCCAGGATTATAAAAGTGGTATCCGGGTCGGATAAAGGAGCCCTGGAAGAAATCGCAAAAGTGTACGAAATAGTGGTAAAAGCTGGCGTTCACAAAGCATCTTCCATCAAGGTGGCCGAAGCAGCCAAAATCATTGAGAATACACAACGCGATTTGAATATTGCCCTGATGAACGAACTATCTATCATCTTTGATATGGTAGGTATTAATACTTTTGAGGTATTGGAGGCCGCAGGTACCAAGTGGAACTTTCTGAAATTTCAACCGGGATTGGTTGGAGGACACTGTATAGGCGTAGACCCGTATTACCTTACCTATAAGTCGAGTGAATTGGGGTATGAATCTCGGGTAATCTTAGCCGGCAGAGTAATTAATGATGAGATGCCGCTATATGTGGCGAAGAAAATCGTTCAGCATATCATTAAGCACGCTAGGGAGGCCACCGGAGCAAGGGTGCTGGTAATGGGAGCAACGTTTAAAGAGAACGTAAGCGATATCAGGAATTCAAAAATTATAGACATGGTGAGAGAGTTAAGAGCTTTTTCACTCAACGTAGATATCGTCGATCCCTATGCAGATAATGATGAATTACAGCATGAATACGGCTTTCCGTTATCACCGGCAATCGGTAAAAATTATGATGCGGTCGTGCTGGCAGTTCCGCATAATGAGTATAAAAAACTTACCGAAGCATATTTGCTAAGTATTACCAACCCTGATGCTATATTTGCTGATTTGAAAGGACTTTATAGAAATCATTTCAAGCAACTCAAATACTGGAGTTTGTAATGGAGTTTAGTAAAACCATTGGGATAACCGGAGGAGCCGGATTTATTGGCTCACACGTCGTCAGATTCCTGCTGAAAAAATATCCATTTTACCGGATTGTGAATATAGATGCCCTCACTTATGCAGGTAATCTGGAGAACCTGAAGGATGTAGATAAACTTCCCAACTATATTTTTGAGCAGGCTGATATTTGTGATGCTGAAAGAATAGATGCCCTGTTTAAGAATTACGGTTTCAATGCGATTATACATCTCGCGGCTGAAAGTCATGTGGATCGGTCCATCATGGACCCCCTGGCTTTTGTAAGAACGAATGTGGTAGGAACCGGAATACTGTTAAATGCCTGTCGAACCTACTGGGGCGGCGAATTTAAGGATAAGTTGTTTTACCATGTTTCCACGGATGAAGTGTATGGTTCCCTCGGCCCGACAGGATTTTTTACAGAGGAAACGCCCTATGATCCGCGCTCACCTTATTCTGCGTCCAAAGCATCCTCGGATCACTTGGTGATGGCTTATTACCATACCTATAACCTGCCGGTGGTGATTTCAAATTGCTCCAATAATTATGGCTCTCATCATTTTCCGGAGAAATTGATTCCCTTAATAATTAACAATATCAGGCATCGTCAACCGCTGCCCGTTTATGGTAAGGGTGAAAATGTAAGAGACTGGTTGTGGGTGGAGGATCATGCGCGCGCGATAGATATAATCTTTCATAAAGGTACGCGCGGAGAGAAGTACAATATCGGAGGGCTAAATGAATGGAAAAACATTGACCTGGTAAGACTGTTATGCTCTATTATGGATTCGAAACTCGGCAGGCCCGCCGGGCAATCCGAACAGTTGATTACCTTTGTTAAAGACCGTGCCGGTCATGATCTCCGGTATGCCATTGATGCATCAAAACTAACAAGGGAATTGGGCTGGAAACCTTCTCTTCAATTTCAGGAAGGTCTGGAAAAAACAGTAGACTGGTATCTGCAAAATGAAGAATGGGTGAACCATATCACTTCCGGTCAGTACCAGCAATATTATAATCAGCAGTATGCAAAGCGATAGAAAATGTTTGTATTTTCGCCCCGGAGATACCTGTTGAATGGTATCTGATATTCTGTTGCACCTCAATCTGTTGTTTACATGCCTTTTATCAAGACGGATTTCCCCGGGCTTTTTCTATTCCAGCCGGCCATTTTTGAAGATGACCGGGGCTATTTTTTTGAGAGCTACAATTATCGGGTTTTCCGCGAGGAAGGGTTTGACTATCAGTGGGTACAGGATAATCAGTCCTGTTCCGTATATGGCGTTATCAGAGGGCTGCATTTTCAAAACCCGCCTTATGCCCAGGCAAAACTGGTGCGCGCGCTGAGTGGAAAGATATTAGATGTAGCGGTAGATATAAGAAAAGGATCACCCACTTTTGGAAAGGTGTTCAGTGTTGAACTATCTGATGAGAATAAATTGCAACTACTCATACCCGCGGGTTTTGCCCATGGATTTTCGGTGTTGAGTGAAAAAGCGGTTGTATTTTATAAGTGCGATGCACTCTATAACAAATCATCAGAAGGTAGCGTCGCGTATAATGATCCGGGTTTGAACATCAACTGGAAAATACCCGCGGAAAGAGTTATACTTTCTGAGAAGGATAAGAAGCATCCAACCCTGCACGAGAGCAACAGTCTTTTTGTATTTGAAGGATAATATTTTGATGTCGAAGCGTACAATTTTGGTTACCGGAGCCGGCGGACAATTAGCCAGGTCCATTGCGGCGGTTATTGAACCCCATCCCCTCTATGCTTTTGAATTTGTGACGAAAGAAAAACTTTCAATAGTGGATGCAGAAGGTGTACGCAACTATTTTTCAGATAAGCAACCTGCTTTTTGCATTAACTGTGCTGCTTATACTGCTGTTGATAAAGCAGAGTCGGCGACTGAAGAGGCTTTTCATATCAATGCGGACGGGGTAGAGGTGCTTGCCCGGACCTGTGCTGCCTTTGGTACGAAATTCATTCATATATCCACCGATTATGTTTTTGACGGCACGTCAGTGAAGCCTTACGTTGAAGATGATAAAGTAGAACCCATTAATGTCTATGGACAATCAAAAGCCAAAGGAGAGGAAAATGCTTTGAGGTATAATCCGGAAGCGATCATTATTAGAACATCATGGGTATATAGTGAGTATGGGAAAAATTTTGTGAAGACCATGATTAGATTGATGACGGAGAAAAGAGATCTGAACGTTGTGGATGATCAGATAGGTGCGCCCACGTATGCGTCCGATTTGGCTGAGGCTATATTGAGGATGATTGACTTTAATCCCTGGAAGCCGGGTATTTACCATTATTGCAATGACGGGCAAATCAGCTGGTACGATTTTGCACAAGCGATTAAGGATAGTATAGATTCAGCATGTATCCTACACTCTATCAGCACGGACGATTATCCGACTCCCGCTAAACGGCCGAAATATTCTTTACTGGATACGTCGAAAATTAAGCGCGAATTTGAGTTGGATATTCCTTTTTGGAAGGATAGCCTGAAAAAGTGCATCGGAAATATTCAGAGGCAATAGATGAAGAACACTTAAAGTTCCGTCAGAAACTGACTGTGGATAAACGCTGCCACTTCAGCTATGCTTTTGGTGTTTTCATACACGGCTATTTGCCGGTCCGCGCCGGTGCCTTTTTCAATAATTTTCTTAACTATTTCAAGCCGGTGCCTGGAACCAAGGTGATCAACGGTATCGTCTACAAAGTCTAATAACTCATACAAAAGTACTCTCGTATTTATTTCTTCTTCTTTGCCGAAATCAATGAGATAGCCATCTATCCCGTAACGGCTCGCACGCCATTTATTTTCGTTAATTAATGCTCTGGAATATTGAATAAAATTCATGTTTTCCATTCGCAGTTTATAAAGTTTGGCACAGATCGCCTGAAACAAAGCAGCAATGGCAATCGTTTCATCTGCCGTCAGGGGCACATCACATATTCGAAATTCCACGGTGTTGAAAAAGGGATGAACCCGCAAATCCCACCAAATCTTCTTGGCATTGTCAATACAATTTGTTTTCACCAATAAGTTCACATAATTATCATAAGACTCAATACTCTCGAAGTAGTCCGGGATGCCGGTTCGGGGAAACTTATCAAAGACCTTGGTTCGGAAGGATTTAAATCCGGTGAACCTTCCTTCCCAAAAAGGAGAATTGGTACTCAGGGCAAATACGTGCGGTAAAAAATACCTCGCTGAGTTAGCAATATGAATAGCCATTCGCCTGTTCTCCATACCCACGTGTACGTGCAGCCCGAAAATCAAATTGCTCCGGGCGGCATCCTGCATTTCATTGACTATCTCGTGGTATCGTACATTATCAGTGATTAATTGCCTCTCCCACAAGCTAAAAGGGTGTGTTCCCGCTGCGCCGATTCCAAAGCCTAAACTGCCTGCTATACTTGCAATCGTTTTTCTTAAGGTCGTTACATCATTATAGGCGCTGTCAATGTCTGCACAAATATCTGTTCCCACTTCTACCACCGCCTGGTGCATTTCGGCTTTTACTTTATCCTTAATAATCTTCTGACCCTCAAAGACTATTTTTTGGTCGTGGCTTTTTAACTCGTATGAACCGGGGTCAATGACCATGTATTCTTCTTCTACCCCCAGGGTAAACTGCTTGTAATTTGGATTAGCCATTTTGTTTTCTTTTTGGAGGAAAGACTAAGTTCCTTATTCCTAAAACAATTCCTGCCTGTTGATACTTCGTTTGATATATTCTCCCCAGGTCAGGTTATCCCTGCCTTCAGACCAGTTTTGAGCCCTTTCAATAGCGTAATTTGCTGCCGTTTCCACTACCCATTCAAAGTTTTCTTCTCCTACACTCGCCACGTCGGCATCCGGAGCAGGGTTGCAAAAATCAATTGCATACGGTGTGCCGTTTCTGACCGCCAGTTCCACGGTGTTGAAATCATACCCAAGGTATTGATTGATTCGTAAGACAATTTCTTCCATTCGTTTATATTGCTCGTCTGAGGGTTTGAAATCACTCTGGTATCGCAAATGGTGAGGATTCCGGGGTTCATAGGGCATTATACGAACGTGTTTGCCGCCGATACAGTAGCAACGATAGTATTCTTCAAATACTATTTCTTCCTGTAGAAGCATGACGAGCTCGCCGGTCTCACCATGCTTATCAAAAAAATCCTCCATGTTTTCCAGGCGATATACGTTCTTCCACCCGCCACCGGCAAATGGCTTCATGTAAGCCGGAAAACCTACATAATTGAAGATCGCTTCCCAGTCTAACGGATAGGTGAGGTTGGAAAAAGAATCGCTGGAAGTGTCTACAGGTAAATCTCTGGATGGAAGGATGACTGTTTTGGGTACGGGTACGCCAATTTTCGTAGCCAATGCATTATTGAAAAACTTTTCGTCAGCGCTCCACCAAAACGGATTATTGATGACAGCAGTTCCGCTGATAGCAGCATTCTTCAGATAAGCCCGATAAAAGGGAACATCCTGGGATATACGGTCAAAAATAACTGCGTAGCCCGATGGATCGCCCTGTATAACCTTGCTGATTGAAACCGGCTCTGCTGTTATACCCTCTGGGCTTTTGCCATTGATTCTTTCAATAAGTCCTTTGGGGAAGGATCTTTCTTTTCCGAATAAAATTCCAATTTTTCTCATAATATTCATTTTTCCCGTGCTTTGATACAGGTTAATTTACAATAGGTTATTTTGAACGAAAGATAATCAAAATACTATTTTAGTGGATCAAATTTACTATAGAACTTTCCATTATATTTGAACTGATGACACTCACTAAGCAACCTATTATCCGGATAAATAAGTATTCGCTGCCATCTGCCTACCTAAACAGGACGGTACGGGTGGTCTTTTATTATCCCCCTGCGTTTGGAAATCAGGGAAAAGCGAGCCTCTTGTTGATCAACGACGGACAGGATATGGAGAAACTGTCCCTTGAAGACATCCTGTCCCGCCTATACCGGCAAAATTTGATTCGCCCCGTATTCTGTGCAGCCATATTTTGCGGAGAGGATAGGAAGAATGAATACGGAACGGCTGGTATTTCGGATTATAAAGGAAGAGGAGCAAAAGCCGGACTATATACCAGATTTATCCTTGAGGAACTTCTTCCGTTTATAGATAAAGAGAACAAGGGTATAGCTTTTGTGGAAAAATCGTTTGCGGGGTTCTCATTGGGAGGGCTGTCAGCCTTGGATATCGTCTGGAATCATTCAGATGTATTTTCAAAAGCGGGCGTTTTCAGCGGTTCATTATGGTGGAGAAGTAAAGGGCTTGATGAAGGATACGTGGAAGACAGAGATCGCATTATGCATGCTCAGATAAGAGCTGGCGTGTATCATAAGGGACTCAAATTCTTTTTTGAAACAGGCACTTTAGATGAAACCTGCGACCGGAATAATAACGGTATTATTGATTCTATTGATGATACACTTGGTTTGATTGACGAATTGGTGCAAAAAGGATATAACAAGCGGTCGGATATCAAATACCTCGAGTTGAAAGATGGAAAACATGATGTGGCAACCTGGGCCAGGGCTATGCCGGAGTTTTTAAAATGGGGGTGGGGCAAATAGCCCTGTTCACTACTTCGCAGGAGAATAGGAAATCAGTAAATAATCTCCGGGCTTTAGGTTTAACAGGGCAGGTAACTGATAAATGCTGATTCGAGGGACTGAATACGTAACTTTGCGAAAATTTTGGTGATGTTTAATACAATAGAGAGTGCAATTGAAGATATCAGAAACGGGAAGCTGATTATTGTAGTGGATGACGAGGACAGAGAAAATGAAGGTGATTTTGTAACTGCTGCCGCAAATGCAACGCCTGAGGTTATTAATTTCATGACAAAATACGGACGGGGACTGGTTTGTGCGCCGTTAACGGAAGAAAGATGCGCTGAACTGAATCTTGATATGATGGTGTTCAGTAATACTTCGTTACATGAGACTCCTTTTACGGTTTCAGTGGACTTATTGGGTCATGGTTGTACTACCGGGGTTTCTGCTCACGACCGGTCCAAAACAATACAGGCGTTGGTTGCCCCACAGACCAAGCCCTCAGATTTAGGACGACCGGGACATGTTTTTCCTTTGAAAGCAAAATCGGGAGGAGTACTTAGAAGGGCCGGACATACGGAAGCGACGATTGACTTGGCAAGGCTGGCAGGTTTTGATGCACCCTATGGAGGGGTATTGGTAGAGATTATGAACGATGACGGATCCATGGCGCGGCTCCCCGAGCTTCATATCATAGCAAAGAAATACGACCTCAAGTTAATTACGATTAAAGACCTTATAGAGTATCGGTTGAAAACAGATTCCCTGATCGAAGAAATTGTGCGAGTGAATATGCCTACCCAATACGGCTTTTTTAAATTAGTAATATTTAAGGAGCGGAATAACCCTTCCAGTGGTGAACACATGGCTTTGATAAAAGGAGAATGGGAAATAGACGAGCCGGTATTGGTTCGGGTCCATTCTTCATGCTTCACCGGTGATATTTTAGGCTCTATGCGTTGCGATTGTGGGGAGCAGCTGCACGAAGCAATGAGGATGGTGGAAAAGGAAGGGAAAGGGGTTGTACTATATATGAATCAGGAGGGTAGAGGAATAGGACTCGTTAATAAACTTAAAGCCTACAAGTTGCAGGAGGAAGGCATGGATACCGTAGAAGCCAATTTACATCTTGGCTTCAAAATGGATGAAAGGGATTATGGGGTTGGCGCCCAAATACTCCGTTATTTAGGGGTAACCAAGATGCGCCTGATAAGTAACAATCCGCGTAAGCGGGTTGGACTGATTGGGTATGGATTAGACATCGTGGAGAACGTGCCGCTAAAAATTAACCCGAATCCATTTAACGAAAAATATCTCAAAACAAAAAGAGATAAGTTAGGTCATGAGATATAATGGTGGGCGCCGGCTATAATAATCGCTCATCAATGGGAACCTTGCGCGTGTACATGATTTTTACCTTCTGAAAGTCTTTGTGATTTGGATTGAGGAGGATATTGCTATCTTCCGGCATAATAGCGGAAGGAAGTTGTAACCCGAAGTATTCACCTCTTTGTATGAATCAGTCGCCGATAGAAGAATGAACGCCGGGAGGCGGATTGGTAAACCAGTTTTCCGGAAGGTCTTTCGGGAAGAGCGTAAATATATGATTATCTGGTATTTCCAGTCCAATTAAACAATAATCTTCCAGGGGAATTCCGGCAATATGTACCACGCTCTCCAATAAGGCAAGCGCCGGGGTAGATGCAGTATAAAGAATATAAGTTCCTTTACTGTGCCATCGGCCGGGGTATTTCGCAGCGCCGGTTCCGTTTAGGTCATGAATATATTTACACTTGCTGATACGAAAAACTTGCATCATCAGGCAAAAATTCCGTGTTCTATCCGGCCAAGCTCGTTTATCAATAGTTCGATACCGATGGAGGTATCCAGAAATTCTTTGGGCTTTTTGTTACCCAGGGCCATTACCGGGTTATTCATCCAGGATTTAAATTTTTCCATTTGCCCGAAAACTTCTTCCCCTCTGCTATATAACCTTGCTAATTCCAGGATTCTTTCGGTTTGCTCTGGGTTGAGTTTTTGTTTAGCGGTGTATCGTCTTAGTGTTCTGTCTGAGGTTCTGATGATGTTTGAGATCTCAACAACGGTTAATCCGGTATTTTCCATAAGGTGGTCAATAGATTTTCTGGGTATTCCATCTCTGATAATATCAATAAAATCTGCATTGTTTTTTATAGGAGGGTGAGCGGATGACTCATTAGGAATACCTAATAGTAAGAATATGCTACGAACCAGATTGAGAAAAGGATTTGAAGAAGCAGCCAGAGTATATACTGCAGCCGGGCTTTCAACAATGCTGGTAATAGGTTCGTTTTCTATTGTAAATTTCTTTTTCATATCGGTAACTTGTCCCAAAACTACGGTAATTTGTCCGGATTTCCTATTTTCCCTCTTTGTTTTTTTCTGCTATCACCTGGAAAACTTTTGTTAACTACAGCGTGATTTCCCAAATATACCTCGTACCCCATTTGCCCCATCGTTTTAAACTCTTCAGAACATACTCTTCCATGCCGGCATAGCTCGTGTTCTTACCCTTTTTGGGAGGAGTGAAAGAGTTCGCTTTCATGGGCTGAAGTTCTACTTTAGTTGCATACCAGGTAGTGAAAAGCCTGGGAATGGAGACTCCCAATATCATTCCCGGTAACCCCTGGAAGGATTCCGGCCCGCTGCTGGGCACAATTTCATCTGTATAGAATGCAGCTACATAAATTGAATCCATAATGATGGTGAATGCTCTTTTGCAATCAAAACCTGCTATTTTTCTGCTTTCTTTTGTAATGTGCCATTGGTACTTTTTGAGGCTGTCCTTTATCAGAAAGGATTCATCAAAAACCTGTTTGGCAGAAATACTTGTGTTATTGGTTAAATCATTGTATATGATATTAGCCGAAGCGGGACTTTCGGTTAAAGGAGTAGCTTTTTCCTTGCTTTCCCGCCCCGGTTCGTATAAGCTCAGTTCCGGAGTAAATAACAGGTTAAAATAGCTGTGCTTAAATTCCGGTATCTGGCTTTTAAAATTCGCATACCACCCGTCATCATCATCCACCGCCAATTGTTTATGCACATTAACCGTCCTCTCAAATTCGATTTTCCCTTGTAAGATGAATTGAGCCGTCAACGGAGTCACGGTATAACCGAATGCCAAAAGGAGCAGGGTGAACTTGCGTATCATCATGGTTAATTAGAGTTTTGAGCGCTGTTTTTTGAAAAATTCCAGGTGAAGGCGACCATCCAGAACCTTCGCAGGGTAGTATAGGTATTTTCACTAATGAAGTTGCTTTGGATGTTTCTCATAAAACCGATGTTTTGATTCAAGATATCATTAACGGAGAATGCAAGGGCGCATTTGTCCTTAAAGAGAGCCTTGGTTAGGTTCGTATTCCAGATAATGGTATTCCGGTTTTTGTCAAAAACACTGGTTTTCTGCCTGAAGGCAAAATCAATATCATTGGTAAATTCAAATTTAAAGGGAAGCGCGAAATAACTGTGAAAACTATACGTGTGGGTCCAGTATTTTGTTTTTATTGTGTTGTTTATCGAACTTACAGATTGGTTATAGGATAAGTCAGCACGCAAACTCAAAGACATTTTCTCCTCCCGGCGAAAACTTCCGCTGAAGTAAGCTGAATACCTGTTATTGCGAATGATATTTTCTTCGGAGTTAACGAAGTTAATATATTTCCCTCCATTGTTACCTACGTTGCCATAAAACCAGGTTTTAATAGAGGGAACCTGGATTTGATAGCCTAAGTAACTGTAATAATTGTACGTTCCGGCGCTATTCATGCTCTGAGTAACCCTTCTGCCGAATTTATCAACGAAGTTATTCGTAGTAATAGCATGATCGGTAATAACAAAATTGGCATTCGCAAAAATGCCTCGCGCCTTGAGCACCTTGTAATC
>JACFNM010000533.1 GCA_019454915.1 Chitinophagaceae bacterium | reverse complement strand
CTTCTGTTTCGCCAATTCTTCAAACGACAGGTCGGAATTCTTTTGACGCTCATGATTTTCCAGATCCCGCGACCGTTCCAACAACACTGATTTCGCCTTTGCCAATTCCGTATCTATCCTCTCCAGATCAGTCCTCTCTTCTTCCATCCAGTCCCGCTGAAACGCTAATAACCCTCTGATATCATCCAACGTTTGATCACTTTGATAGCGGGTGTTATATTCGCTGAGCCACTCATCAATAGTCTTTTCTACAGACTCCAACCGTATCGTAAATCCCTGCCTGTTCTTTTGCAACTGTTCGTAACGCCCTTCTTCAGCAGATATTTGTTGCGCAAAGGCAGTCATCTCTTTCCGGGTGTTATCCAAAGCGTTACGGCTATTCTCAACAGCGCTTTTTATCTCAGTTTCCACATCAGCAATCGGCCGACCGTCAAAAATCAACTTCCTTTGTCCTCTTAATTTTTCATGGTCTTCAGAGACACGCTTTAATTTGTCTTGATGATCAGTCAAACTCCTGCGTAAAACATCTACCTGCTTATTCAGCCCCTTCACTCTTTCCTCAATAATATCTCTCGTACTTTTATTCCTGTCTCTTTGCTCTACCTTCTCCTTCCAGTCATCAGCAAACTTTTCAATTTGTTCGGCGAAACTAACCGGGTTCTCGCGCCAATTCTTAAACCAATCATCAGAAGAAAAATATTCTGCCAACATACTTCTCAATGTCTGCAATTTTTCTTCCGTTCCTTTATGCTCACTTATATCGTTATCCTTCTGTATCTCCAGGGTCTTTCTTTCTCTCTCGATATCCTTTATTCTGTTTTGCAAACTATTCAGCTCCTTGTCAATATCTGTCAATTCGTTTCTGTATTTATCCATCCGTTCTCTCTTCTCATTATAACTCCTTAGTTCTTCCAGAAGTTGCTCCTGTTCATCTCTAATCCGGTTCAGTTCCAATCCCAGCCATTCTGTTCTCTCTTCCTCAATCACGTCAATCATCTTCACATATACTCGGGATTTCTCCCACTTGGCCCGCAAGTCCTGAATCACTTTTTCCTTGTCATCTATCTCCGTCCGGGTCCTTAATCTCAGCTCCTTCAAATTATCCAGCATCTGTTCCAGACGGGTCTTCCTCGCTAATTCCTTTCCGTAACTTTCTTCACTCTGTTTATAATCGCGTTCCACACTTGTTAATACCTCCTTATACACCGGGTGCTCAGACACGTAAGGATGATGTATACTGCCACACACCGGACAAGCCTCGTTTTCTCTCAGCCGGGCGCGTACCTTTTCCAGACTCTCCGTCACCGCCAACCTGGCATTTTCTAATATCCCAAAAGCAGCTTCCTTTTCTGTTTCTTTTGTTTGAAAATCATGGAGCGCTTTCTCCAATTCAGCTTCTGTCGCCTCTCGCTTTTCATCGTTTAGCGTTAGTTCTTTCCGTAGTGATTTTAATGAAAAACCTTCCTGATAAATGCGCTCCCAATTCGCTTTAGCCTCAACGAGATCATTCAGAACAGCATCTTTCTTTGACTTTTCATTCTGGAGTCTGTTGATATCCACGTTTCCCAGCGTGGAAGCACTATTGTCGAGTTCTTTTTGTTTCTCCGTACGGATAGAAATAATTTTCAAAACCTCCTTTTCGTCTTCTTCTTTCTCTTTCGTAAGTTCTCCAACCTGATTATTTGCTGACTGAATCCCGTTAATAAGCCGGCTCACGCGTCCGTAAAGTTCGCTTGCTTCGGTTAATTTAGCGATGATCAAGTCTTTATTTTCAGCTACTCTTCTGCGCTGTTCATGAGCTGTAAACCATTGCTCTGATTTTGCAAGCGCATCCTCAAGGGACAGCCATTCCGCTTCCTGTCCGGCAACTTCCTGTTCCATCTTGTCGAGGCTCAAGCTCAATTCTTTCTCATCAGATTCCAACTGGCGGATTTGGTTATGTCTTTCGTCCAATTGAATATCCAGTTGCCTCGCTTTGTCTAACTCAGGCTTGCAACTTGTCTCCCACAGAATTTTTTCCTTTAATTGAACTCCCAATGCACTTACTTCGGCTTCCTTATCTGATTTTCCGGTTTGTAATAACGACAAACGCTCATGTACTTTTGCCGCCTCACTGTCTGTTT
>JACFNM010000532.1 GCA_019454915.1 Chitinophagaceae bacterium | reverse complement strand
TTACTTTTGATGGCGGACTGGGCATAGTACAAGATGGTAACCATAGTTGGATTTCCGCCACATGGTCAAGTACTCCGGCTCTCACAAAATCTTTTATGAATACGTATCTCATGCTCGATGGTACCCCATATACCGATCAGGCAGGTTATGCGACCAAACCCTTCACCGAAGAGTTTATCAACCGTGACCACCGCGTGGCCCAGACAATCTTTACGCCCGGCTTTAAAAGGATTACCGGCGGACAAGGCATTCCTGTCCCTCCGGATTTTACTGTAGGAATAACCGGATATCAACCCAGAAAATTTATGCTGGATGATACACGATCAGATAATGTGGATGTGTCAGATAATAATATTATTTTGTTCAGGTTTGCAGAAGTGCTTCTGAACTATGCAGAAGCAAAAGCTGAATTGGGAACGCTTACCGATGATGATTGGAGTAAAACCGTTGGTAAACTTCGCTCAAGAGCCGGAATAACCGGCGGTTTGAATACTAAGCCCGCTACTGTTGATACTTACATGCAACAAAGATACTTTCCCGACATCAGCGACCCGGTTATTTTGGAAATCAGACGTGAACGCGCAACGGAACTCTGTCTGGAAGGATTTGACTGGAATGACGTGATGCGCTGGAAAGCCGGAAAGTTACTCGAGAAAAAATATGACGGAATTTACATTCCTCAATTGGAAGTGCTTTATGATTTTAGTGATGACGGTAAACCGGATGTGGTTTTCTCTACAGACCCCAATTACGTTGGTCCGCAAGGTGTTTTCACCTTATTTGTTGGACCGATAATGTCTAATGGCGCTGCCAGTAACTACCAGTTGGATGACGATGGTCATACCCTGATCTATCTAAAGACGGAACAGAAAGTATGGGAAGACAAGTTATATTTTCATCCTATTCCCGCTTTGGATTTAGTCAAAAATCCTAACCTGGGTCAGAACCCGGGTTGGTAGATAAATGGAAACCGGCGAGTCATCTATTAGCTGCAGACCGTAAAAGACCACGAGTAGATAACAATGCTATTGAAAGCCGGGCGGAGAAATAATTTATCCGCCGGGCTTTCATTTTTTCTTGTAACAAAACATCTATAAGAAGGGGCTTATACAAGGGGCAGTTTCGACATTGCGAGGCTTCTTTTTACCATTCGGGAAATGACTGCTGAAGTCTGTGCAAATGCTTACGTATTTTAAATAGTGTCAGCTATAACTGTTCATCTTGCTCAACTTATGTTCTCTGACATACGCTTCCAGTTGAGCGGGAGTTCCCAGTTGCAATTTTTGAAAAACACTTACTTTAATGGATTCGATTTCATCCCGTGTCAGATGCAGCAGGGCTGCATCAACTCCATTTCCATTCATCATGCAATTAAAAACAAAGGACTCCTTTAAACTCAATGAAAGGTGAGGCGGAAATTCCATTCCGGGTATTAAGTAACGTTCTCCATTAAGGATGGTCTTTATAGCTACTGTCAATTTATCGGAGATGGAATCCTTATTCAGATAACCGGAAGCGCCGGCGGATAAGACCGGAATAGCATATTGTTCTTCCGGATAGATGCTCACCATTAACACCGGCAGGAAAGGCCGTTGCACTCTTATCTGATGTAAAGCCTTCAGCCCATTACCTCCCGGCATTGAAAAATCGCTTATCACCAAATCCCAATCCTTTTCAAATACCTGTGACTTTAAGGACGCAACGTTTTCCGCTTCCGCAATAAAGGCGTCAGGAAATTCATCCGCCACTATTTGCCGCATTCCCCGGCGCACCCTATAGTGGTCTTCGGCAATGATAATTCTTAAAGCGTTCATTTATCTTCCTCAATAAGAGGAGAAAGATAGACAATTCCCGTATCTTTTTATGTAGACTTAAAAGCGGAAAACATGTAGATTAACTACGATATGGGTGTCACTAACCCTAAGAAAAAATCAATAAAACATGCCGGATAATGTTTAGGGTAAATGAACGCGCTGAACTGCAATTACTTCCGGCAGCTTTCTCCCAATAAGTTCGTTGAAAATATGATTTAACAAATGAAAGGCAAGCCTAAATAAGATGGTTATCCAGCCCATAACGGGTAAGGTCTGCATTCGACTTCATATTCATTTTTTCCAGTATTCTTGC
>JACFNM010000531.1 GCA_019454915.1 Chitinophagaceae bacterium | reverse complement strand
AGTTCCACCCAGAACAGCAGCGCCAATCAATGATCCGGTTAATCCCGCACTCCATCCACCATCTTCATCCACATTACTTACCGGATTATTCCCCATCCCCATATACGGAGAAGCAAACTGGTCGTAAGGATCTTGTTGTATAAAACGCCCGGTCTGCGCATCATAGCTCCGCAGCTCAAAATCATTCCAGCCCGTATCCTCATCAAACTCCGCATATTCGCCCTGGTACTGGTATAGGTTTTTCAGCGAGCCATAGGCTTTTGAGCTGATCCCCGCCATCTTCATGCCATAGGGGTAATAATGGCTTTCTTCCAGTATAGGGCCCTTTGTATGCGTTACCTGTAAATTGTCAAAGAACACGTCAATGTTTGGCGTCTCATTGCTGGTGTAAATATACAAATATCCGCTCTTTTTAACGGGCATATTGGCAAAGGCGTGTGTTTTGAACTCCTCATCACCTCCTACCTGGTCTGCACCGCTATAGCCGCTGGCTATGATGTTCCCACCTGCATCTTTAGCAATCTTTAACTGTTCGTCCAGCAACACCCAGTTCAGGTAGGCTTTAGGCTTTCCACTAGCCGGGGCATCCCGGCTGTTTAAAAAGCCGAGTGCCGACGGGTCAAGCGCTCCGCTATTTATTAATGCTGTTGCCGTACCATGCACCGGGCTTGCATGGCTCACACCGCCTGCCAGCGCGGCTATTAATGCCGCAAGGGGATCGGCTGGTGTAACCGGAGAGGCGCTGTTCTTTTTATACCAACTGCTCACCTGTACGGTAAATTGATCGCCGGCCATCACTTTCAGAAAGATGGAAGGTCCTATATTGTTTCCATCACCGTCTGTCTTTGCCACATAATCATTGGGGTCGGTTGCTTCATCAACCGGGTAACCTGAAATACCGCTTTTGGCAAAGCGGGTAAGATCTATATTGCCATAATAGATGTTTTCTGTAACAGCCTCCGCCGTTTCCATGGTGGCTGCCGGATACACATCCTGCTTTTGCTCTTCGGTCAGCACTATCCTTGTATTGCCTAAGTGGTCTTTGACAAAGTAATCGTAGGCAAAACCGGTAAGGATATTGGGATCGGATGGGTCATATACAGCACGGATCCGGCCTTCTTCCTGCCCTGCAAAAAGCAATTTGTCGGTATAATCGGGACAACCGGGATCGGTAGGGTTGACGGTCTTACTTTCATACACAAAAGCGCCCACATAAGTAATGGTAGTGGTTATGGTTCTGTTGCCATTGGCTGCAGACGGATCCTCAACCGTAACTTTCTTCAGCCGGTTGCCCACCGCATCATAAACATAGGTAATGGCGCCTTTGCCGGGCATGGTAACAGTTTGCGGCAGGTTAAGAAAATTATACATGATGCTGCTGATGCCCTTATTGAGGTCGGCGGTTAAGTTGCCGTTTATGTCATAGCCGTAATCATCAGTTCCACCAACATTGCCATCATTAAAATCCCCCAGTTTGCCGCTATTTGCCGAAGTGGCCGCATCGGTCACCTTTGCAAGCCTGTTGCTGTATCCTGCATCCTTGTGGCTATAGGTAAGCTGATCGATAACAGGGGAAGTATTTAATATCAAGCCTTTCCGCGTTACGGTTTTGATATTGCCATTGGCATCATAGGTTAAACCGCTCACTGAATAGTCCACCCCCGCACTGGTATTAAATACTGCGCTACTGCCCAAACCGGATACATATTGGGTAAACTCCCCGGCGGTAAGCCGGTTAGCGTCATCATAAGTAAAATCATATTTACGCTGCTGCTGGTCGCCTTCACTTTTCCAGATTACGCCCGAAATATTGCCATCGTACCTGTCCGTAAAAGTCCCGATACTGGCATCCTTGTCGTAACCGAGCTCCATACTAAAGTACTGGTTGGTATTGGCATTACTCATGTATCCTTTATTCATATTGAGCAACCATCCCCGGATATTGTATTCGTACACCTGCTCCTGCAGGGGTTGGCGTGGATTATAGTAGGTATTGTTAGAAGGATTTTTTTGGCTTCCCACTGTCTTTTTCTGTAGTCGCCCCAGGGCGTCATATTCATTTTCACTGACCGTAGTGTAGGCTGGAGGCAATGCATTACTCTCTACTTCGGTATGTTGTATTTTTTTAT
>JACFNM010000026.1 GCA_019454915.1 Chitinophagaceae bacterium | reverse complement strand
CTATACTTTTAATGATGATGTAATTGCCAATAATATTGGATTCCTTATAAACTGTTATCATCTTTTGGGGAGAAATGATTTGCTGGACCCTATACTTCGGGGCATGAACTTTTTTTTAATCTCTCAGGGAGGCAGACTACAGGCTGGTTGGGGAGAACAGCACAATATGTTGCTGAAGCCGGACCACGGGCGTTCTTATGAACCACCGGCATTTGGTCCAGGGACAACATTCCGTAATGTTTTATTGCTTATGGAATTCTTTAAGTTAACCGGAGACGATCGGTTTATAGCCCGTATCCCAGACGCAATTGCCTGGCTGGAAAGAATTAAGTTGCCGAATGCCCAGAGCCAGGGTGGCAGATATAGTCATCCGGTATTTGTTGAACCTGGAACGAATAAAACCTTGTATGCACATCGCAAAGGCTCTAATGTAATTAACGGAAAATACTGGTGGGACTATAAGGATGATAATCCACTGCTGCACTATGGTGCAAAAACGAAGCTTGATCTGGAGAGACTTAAAAAAGAATATCAAAGTCTGACGACCCTCTCTCCTCAGGAACTGGCAACTATGCTGAAAAATTCTCCGTTGAAGTCGAGTGGTGAAAACAATCCTCCTACTCCTCAGGAATTGTCTAAGAAAGATCCATATTCGCTAATTGGCAAAATAATGGATTTACAAATGCTGTCGTCATCAAATCCGGCCGTCAAAACAAATGAAGAGGTAAGACAGATTATCCTGTCACTTAAAAACGGGCAGTATTGGGAGTCCAGGCATATACAGATTAGTCGCCCCTACGCTATCCTCCCGGATGGTACGGAATCCAACACGGCTAAACTGAGTAATGAAGGCGGAGCAGCGATAACAGACAGTAGCGACCAGATTTATATTTCTACCAGGGATTACATTAAAAACATGAAATCTTTAATCAGTTATCTGAAAGCCGTCTCAAATTAATGAGACCTCAATAATTCACGAAACTGCAAAATAACTTACCAATAAATCCTTTTACAAATGGCATGGGTTCACATAAATCATCCGATAAGGCAACCAGGGAACTAACACGTGATGCGTTGAATACCCTCGAGATGAGGAGCGTGAATTCAGCAGGTGTAGCCGGTCAGCCGTCTTCAATTGAGGTTTTCTGGCATTACCGCGAACCATTTAAACCCAGAAAGAAAAATTGATCCGAATTTTATAGCGACTTAAAAACGGATTATAGAATCCACAGTCTGTAATTCGCCTGGCTATAATTTGTATTGTTCCTTCACCTTACCCCGGAGTATGTGCAGAGCTTTAGATACGTGTTTTTCAACCGTATTTACAGACAAATTAAGCTGGTGTGCTATTTCTTTATAGGATAAGTTTTCGAAGCGGCTTAAGGAAAATACTTTCTGACATTGAGGCGGCAATCCCCTGATCATTTCATGAATATTCATTTCTCTTTCCCGGGTGTCCATTTCCTCAAAGCTATAATCTTCTGAAGACTCTGTAATCCGCACTTTCAGTTCGGCCATATAATACGACCGGCTCCTTTCAGTCCGAAGCTCATGCAGAACTTTATTTCTCAAAATGGCATAAAGATAGGCTCTGATATTACCATCTGCATCCAGCGTCTCAGACTTGGACCAGACGGTAATAAAAACATCCTGCACAATTTCTTCAACCTTATGTAAAAACGGAATTCGTTGAAAAGCCTTTTTGCACAGAGGGAGGTAATATCTGTTATATAACTCTGCCAGGGCTTTTTCATCCTGTCGTTTTATCAATTGCAGCAGTTCGTGGTCGGTATTAGGATTAAAATTTCTGATAATTATTAAATTTCTCGAGTTGAAGTTAAAAAATTTTATTAAAACGGATGGCGGTAGCCTGTTTTTTTTGCAATTACTACGGTGTAAGATGAAAAATATGAAAGAAATCCAGTTGACGGAATTGATCGGGAAATATCTTTCAGGCAAAGCAAATAAACAGGAGCGGGAAATTATAGAGAGGTGGTATGAATCTTTTGATACTTCTGAAGCAAAGTTTGAGAAAAAATTTAATATAAAAAATTCGTCCGCCAGAAGCTGGGAGGCAGTAAAGAACAGAATCAACAAGAAGCGAAACGTCGAATTTGGAAAGGTTTATTTATGGATTGCCGCCGCTTCAATAATAATCCTGTTGTTTTCTTCTTTATTTCTGCTGGTTCGTTCATCGTCAGAAAACAACGGGAAACCAACTAAAGAGATAAGTGAATTGCAGGATGCTTTGCCAGGAGGAGACAGAGCGATGCTGATATTGAGTGATGGAAGACAAATCGTTTTAGATACTGTGTCTAGCGGAATTTTAGTTGAAGAAGATAACTATCAGATAACTAAGGAAAAAGATGGACTCCTCGTTTGTCGGGAGTTAGCAGGCTATGAAGAAAACAATGAAAAAATACGGTATAGTATTATTAGTACACCAAAAGGAGGGAAATATCGGATATTATTAACGGATGGCAGTAAAGTGTTCCTGAATACGGCTTCTTCTATGAAATTCCCGCTACATTATGCCAGAAAAGAACGTAAGGTGGAAATTGAAGGGGAAGCATTTTTTGAAGTTGCCAGGAACAAACACAAGCCGTTTATTGTTAAAAAAGGCGATGTTGAAGTGAAGGTCTTGGGTACGAAGTTCAATATGCAGGCATATGATGACGACCAAAACATTGAGGTGACGTTGGTGGAAGGACTTGTCAGTATTGAAAAATCAGACACAAGAAAAGGATCTCAGCTATTGCGTCCGGGGGAAAAGATTCAAATAGGGAAAAATGGACGGAGAGTTCTGATCAAGGAAACAAATGTGGATGAAGCGACAGCGTGGAAGGATAATTTATTTTGGTTTGACGACAGCGATATAAATCAGGTCAGTAAAATATTATCCAGATGGTACAATATAAGAATAGAAGTGAGGGGGCATATTACAGATAAGTTTACAGGTTCGATTCCAATGGATCTACCTCTTTCAAAAGTATTGGGAATGCTTCAGAAAACGACGAATTTGAGATATAAATTTATCGGAAACGAAAAGATAATTCTTACACTATAAAATATAGCACTAAGATATGGGACCTTGATAACAGAGATCCGTTGTAAGAGAATTGAACAGACACTGAAAGGGTCAGCATGTGAAAACCAGATTGAGTTTTACCGTGAACCCGATAGAAAACAACTCTGGCGATAATTAACAAACTTTGTTTATCCAGTTTAAAAACAGAATATGCAGTTAACTTTCCTTTTCAAAGTGCGTGAGAAGAGATTTCTTACTCACTTTTCAAAAATGAGTATAGCCACGAAGCTCACGGCTATCATCTTATTTACCAGTTATTTTCAGGTAAAAGCCACTGTGCAAGGGCAGGCTATTACCATTAAGCAGAACAACATCACACTCCGTGAAGTGTTCCAGGATATCCGAAAACAAACCGGTTACAACTTCCTGTTTTCGGATAAGACCATTGCCAATAATGACAAGGTTAGCCTTCAGGTAGATAATGCTGATATAGTAAGCGTATTGGAAAAGACCTTTGCCGGTAAGCCACTCACTTATACGATTGAAGATAAAGTGATTATCGTTAAGAGAAAATTGGAAGTCCCCAAAACAGAAAAGACTACCCAGCAAAAAGAAATCAAAGGAGTAGTTACTGATGCTTCTACGGGGCAACCATTGGCTGGGGTAACAATTCAGGTAAAAGGACAGAATAAAGGGACCTTCACCGATGCGCAAGGTCGCTTTAGTCTGGATGTTGACGAAGGTACCGTTCTTGAAATCACCTATCTGGGCTATGTCTCGAAGGAACTGGTGGTCGATTCCAGAAGTAATTTTGCTATTTCTCTATCTGTAGCCGACGCAGCCAGTATGGAGCAGGTAGTTGTTACAGCTCTTGGTATCAGACAACAAAAAAGATCCCTGAGTTATATGACTCAAAGTGTAAATACAGAGTCTTTAACTGAAGCCAGAGATCTTAATATCATGAACTCTCTCCAGGGTAAAGTTGCCAGTACCAGTGGCAGCGGTGTTGGCGCACCCGGAAGGGTTACGCTGAGAGGTAATCGCTCTATTTCCGGTGATAGCCAGCCACTATACGTGATAGATGGAGTTCCTGTGTTAGGGTATCCACAATATTTAAATTCAGATGATATTGCATCTTTAGATGTTTTGAAAGGAGCGAATGCAGCAGCCCTTTATGGAAGTGATGCTCAAAATGGCGCGATTATTATCACGACCAAGAAAGGAAGTGCCGGAGGGGTCAGAGTGTCGCTAAATAATACCTTTATGTTACAGGAAGCGGATCTGGGAATTCCTTTTCAAAAAGAATATGGTCAGGGAACGAATGGGATTTATCAAAAAGGTTCTCTGTATTCCTGGGGTGCTAAGTTGGATGGGCAATCTGTTGCCAGTTGGACATTAGACCCTGCCAGAGCCGGAGAAACCTATTCTTATTCTCCCCAAATGCATAATGTAGACGATTTGTTTAGGACTGGTTTTACTTTGTCGAACAATTTACAGGCAAGTGTAGGTGGTGAAAAAACACAGGCTTTCTTTTCTGCTACCGCTACAGAAGGGAAAGGTATTTTACCTAACAATAATCTGCAACGAAATAATATTATGGTCAGGATTTCCAGCGAGCTTTCCAAAAAATTCACATTGGATGCTAAGTTGAGTTATACGAATCAGAATACGGACAATCCAACCCGTATGAGTGATAATAACTTTAATCCGATGCAGCAGATTTATAACATGCCGCCGAATATCAGGACTGAGGACGCGAAGAGATTCGAATTTCCGGATGCCCAGGGGGTAATGCAGCAGGATTATTGGGCTCCTGGCGGTGCTTCCACCGCTGAAAACCCCTATTGGGTACTCAACAGAAATCTGATTTTTAATAAAATGTCGCAGATTGGAGGCTTTGCTTCACTTACCTATAATATCATAGACGATTTAAGTTTAATGGCGAGGATAGCTTACGACAGAATTGATGAGAGCGTAGAGCAGAAGGATTACAACGGTACCTTAGTCAGAGCCCTTTACGGAAGGTACTATGTAACCAAATCTGATCGTTTTAATCTCAATACCGATTTTCTGTTGAGCTATAAGAAAAAATTTCTTGATGACTTTAGTTTGAGTGCCAACTTTGGAGGTAATAATAAGAGGCTGGGTAACAGCTCCCTAAGTTCAAATACCGGGGATGCCTTGTCTGTTCCCAACTTTTTCAGCCTGTCAAATACGACAATGCCTGTAACGTCATACGATCCCGGTGCACCAATCAATATCCAATCTCTTTATGCTTTTGCTAAATTGGGATGGAAGAATGCACTGTTTTTGGATGTTACCGGTCGTAATGACTGGAGTTCTACATTACCAGCCGCCAGCAGATCTTATTTTTATCCTTCTGTCGGATTATCAGCTGTATTATCTGATCTGATACCGAACTTTCCTGAAGTCATTAATTTCGCACAGTTGAGAGGTTCATGGGCAAAAGTAGGTAGTAGTGCACCAGCTTTCATGCTGCAACGTAATGCAAAATTTGCAGCCGGTGGTACCACAGGGTTTCTCTCCTTGAACAATGTATTGCCGAATGAAAATTTGTTGCCTGAGGAAACACGTTCTCTTGAAGCAGGCTTTGATGTCCGCTTTTTGGATGGAAGATTAGGACTTGACTTCACCTATTTCAAGACAAACACATTTAATCAATTATTTACCATTGCTCTGCCCGTTGGTTCCGGAGCAGCGTCTTATTATACCAATGGTGGAAACGTACAGAATAAGGGGATAGAGATTGTGCTCAATACGGTGCCTATTCAGACAAATTCTTTCAGATGGAATTTAGACTTTAACTTTTCTACTCTGAAGAATACGGTAATCAGCATTTCTGATGAAAGACCAAAAGTGGTTATCTCAGGTCCTTCCAGCCAGTATTTTGCTGATTATGTGATCGAACAGGGTAAAGAATTTGGAGCCATGTATTCTGTTAGTTTCTTAAGGGATAATCAAGGTAACGTTGTTGTTGGCAGCAACGGAATTCCAAAAGTCAATACGGCCCGTACGTTCAATATTGGAAGTTATACCCCTGACTGGATGGGCGCAATTTCAACCTCCTTCTCCTATAAAAACTTCAGTTTGTCTGCGGTAATTGACCACAGACAAGGGGGTATCGTCGGCTCCTTCACGGAAGCTAATCTCGTCTTCCTCGGGCTCACCAAAGAAACGGTACAGGGAAGAGATGGCGGGCTAATCTTTGGCAAAAACATCTTTACGCAGTACAAAGCCGTAACAGAAGACGGAAAAACCAATGATATTCCGGTTAATGCGGAACAACTCTGGAGAGCTGTAGGAAACCCGAGTGTACCTATTGGTGAAGCTTTTGCTCAGGATGCAACCAATACCAGACTCAGAGAATTGATTATTGGATACAGCCTACCACAAAATTTTGTAAGAGGGCTTCACCTGTCTGATTTGAAATTATCACTGGTGGGGAGAAATCTGTTCTTCATCTCGAGGAAAACACCGGGACTCGATCCTGATATCCTTGCGGGCACCCAGACTTCTGCCGAAGGATTCTCTTCCTTCCCTCCTCCCACCGTCAGGTCTTATGGTGTGAACCTGAAGATTGTTTTTTAAGCTAATTATCTCAAAAAAGATTATTATGAATACTAGAAAAAGATATCATATTAAAGCAGTAAAAATTTCCTTACTGTCTGTATTTATCCTCTGTTTCGGTAGTTGTACAAAAGATTTTGATGAGTTGAATACCCCCAAAAATCTGATAACGGAAAAGAACATCAGCCTTGCGACTTTGGGTCAGTCTTTTGCTTATGCCCAATACTATGGATTTATTGGTGACCAGGGAGGATGGGAATTGATGCATGAATTGCATGCCAGCATTTATGCCCAGGTTTTTGCAACTACTTCCGCGGGTTTTAATACAGATCAATTTCAGGAAGTGGCTTCCTGGGTGCAGGCAGGGTTTAATTCGTTTTATTCCGAACCGGCGGTAATGACGAATTTTGTAATGAAGTTTACCGAAGAACACAATATGCCTACAGAGAACGCTCTGGCAAAATTATGGCAGGTACCGATTTGGGGAAGAATGACAGATTTCTTTGGTCCGGTAATGTTTTCTCAGTTTGGCAACGGAAAGACTAGTGTGGAATACGACAAACAGGAAGATGTTTATCACTCCTTTTTCCAGATACTGGATGAATCCATCGCAGTATTAAAACAACACACCAGTGAAACTCCGTTTGGTAAAAATGATTTGATTTATGAAGGGAATGTAAATAAATGGATTGCGTTTGCGAATTCTCTTCGCCTCAGACTGGCATTAAGAATTGTATACGCTGATCCTGTACTGGCCAAGCAACAGGCAGAAAAGGCTGTTGCAGACGGAGTTATTCTTGATAATTCGGGCGGAGCGAATATGAAAACGAGCATTAACAGTTTGAATTATCTGACCCGTTGGACGTACATCAATCCATTCTGTATGAGCGCCACCAGTGAAAGCCTCTTATTAGGCTTTGAAGATCCCCGTTTAACTGTTTTCTGGAATGAAGGTGGTGGACGTCTGGGAGGTAATAAAGGTTATCATGGAGTAAGAAATGGGTTGCCGGTTTTTCTTAAAACATCCGAATTGAGGAGCGGTGCTGCCGGCTGTTCTTTTCCTTCCAAAAAGTTTCTTCCTATAGCTGATGGAGGTGAGAACCCGCCGATTCCTATTATAACCGCTTCAGAAGTTTATTTTCTCCGTGCGGAAGGCGCCTTGAGAGGATGGAATATGGGAGGAACGGCTAAAGAACTTTATAATGAGGGAATAAGACAATCGCTTAAGTATTGGACCGGCCTTTCAGATAGTGAGATAGAAGATTATGTAACCAGTACCAAACAACCAGCTCCGGTAGCTGACGGTATTGTAGGCAAGGATTTTAATACTCCTCCTGTATCCGACATCACGGTTGCCTACGATGAAGGCGGGAATTTTGAAAGGCAATTGGAACAGATCATCACGCAGAAGTGGATTGATTTGTTCATGAGCCCCTGGGAATGCTGGGCAGAAAGGCGCAGAACAGGATATCCGCGCGGATATGCTATCATTGAATCTTTGGATCCTGATATCCCGGTTACTTCTATCATAAGAAGAATGGTATTTCCTCCAAGTGAATACACTAACAATAAACAAGGTGTGGAGAATGCGGTTAACTTATTGGGTGGTCCTGATAAGACCATGACCAGAGTATGGTGGGATAAAAAACCATTAAGTGATTACCCCGATCTGAGTTCAACGATCGTACACTAAGGAAACGTTCTGATTAGTAAACCGCCAACTCTGTTTTTCCCTGTAATAAAATCTAATACCGGGATTCCGGAGTTGGCTTTTTTCTGCCTGCTCCGGCTCCTGAACCTACCGGTTGTCGGGAGAGGGAAACTATTTTAATTTTCTAAACGAGATAAATATAAATGCAAAAGCGAATTTCAGTTCCATTAGTTTTTATTCTTTTTTTGAGTTTATTGGGTTGCTGTGAAAAAAGTAATAAAAGTAGTGAGTGGACCAGTATGAATCCGGAGAGTATTCCTCTGAGCGTCAGACAAACAGAATACAACAAAAAGAATCTTGTCCCTAACCCTTCCTTTGAACAAGTGGAGATTGGCGAAAATGACAGTCTGATTTATCGTTTCAAACTTTCTAACTGGGAAACCATCGGAAAAAACGTACAGTTGACTGATATAGATCGAAAAGAAGTCTATGAATCTTCTGAAGTTTCTGACGGCGATCACGCTATTAAAATTGTCAGGACTTTTGAAGATGTGAAGGAACTGGATAATGAAGCAAACGGTGTTTTAAGTGACTATATAGAAGTTATTCCTGCCAACTATGATTTTTTCTTTGATATCCGGCTGGAAAATATAGTACCCACTTCTTATTTGGACAGATTTCAGAATCGCGTTGGAAAGAATATTGATATCCATTTGAAATTTTATGATGGAAACAAACAGGAAATTGATCACGGGATGTATTTTGAATATGTACAAAAAAAGATAGATAACAGTTTCAAGGGTTTTGCTTTTGCTAATTTCTTTTACATAGACCGGTTTGATTGGGGCAGGGTTCATGGTGAATCATGGGTGTATCCTTTTTCAGAAGGTGATATGCCGGATGGCTGCCGCTACATTAAAATATTCCTTGGATTGAAATCAAGTGGTACCATGTGGGTGGATAATGTTGACTTCCGGCTTTCGAAGTGGAGTATGACTCCCCTGGAGCGGATGGATTCCTTGTTCGAAAAACAATATCACCTGACGGATTTAATGATTCCCAAGCCTAAAAGAATATTCAATCCGGAAAAAATTGACTTAAGAAATAAAGCGGTCAGCATAATCTCAACCGGAAATTCTCCTGAGGTAAAAGCAGCCGTTGTATTACTTCAAAGTAAATTGGGAAAATTGCAGGATGTCAGTTTGAAGACCGGACAGCTAAGTGATGAAAATTCTAACCTTCAGATTATTTGCACAGGTAATCAGGAGCCATATAAGACGAAATACCAAAAGGATTTTGAAGAAATCCACGACAAGGAGCAAGGATATTTTATAAGGAAGGAAAATAACCGAATAGTCCTTGGAGCAAACAGCCCAACCGGAATCTATTATGCAGCTACCAGCTTATGCCAGTTGATTGATCATCATCAGCCATCTATCGATTATGCTGATATTACCGACTATCCCGATTTCTCAGGTCGCTCCACCTTAATGATTAACTACAATAACAGATGGACCCTGGAAAGAGATCCGTCGTTGTCGGATTCAGCTATCCAGGCTATTTTGTCGCAAAGAGAAACCGATTTGAAAAAACAGGTTGAAGACGTCGATTTCTATACGTTTTATAAAATCAATAATCTGTACAGCTATTATTTCATCCAAAGCACACGTTGGTGGATGCCCGGTGATTTTTATAAACGGCTTTTTCAGGAAGTAGGGAAACGTTGTGCTGTATATGGTGATATTATCCATACTGCAGTACAGATTAATCCTTATTATCATATTAATATGGAGCAAAGAGTGGATACTTTGAGCGACTCGCTCAAACTACTGTTCTCGCATGCATCAAACGAAGGCTTCGAAAAAATCAAAATGGCGCTTAAGCCGGCGCTCGATGGTGGAGCTAAGACGGTGATGGTTTGTGCTGACGATTATATACCCCACACGGGTATTATTCGTGGTGAATATGTTTTGTTTAATAAGGAGGACGAAGATAGGTTCACCAATCTCGCAGATGCACAGAATTTTATGCTCACCCGGTTACGGAATTGGTTGAACAAAGAGTATAAAAATATCCGGTTGGAATTTGTGCCCGCTCAATATAATAACCGGTTTATAGACTACGGAATGGGAACTGCTGAAACTTATTTCCGCGATTTAGCGGGTCATTTGGATCCATCGGTCGTACTCGTATGGACGGGCAATACAATTCGCTCTTTATCCTACGACCACGCAGATATTCGCAGAGCCACTGATTTGTACAGGAGAAAACCGATGATATGGGATAATTCGCCCTATGCCCGGCTTGTCGAAACCGTGAATGGAGGTTATCCTATTAACTATCCCGAAAAATCTGTTTTATGCAATCTGTTTGAGCCTTTTGATATTCAGTACCCAGATAATTTTCCGGATTTCCTGGATACCCGGTATTATTCCAATCTCGGAGGTTTTGGGGAAATCAATAAAATAAAATACCTGACTTTCGCAGATTTTACCTGGAATACAAAAGATTATGATCCTGAATTTTCTTTGTTCAAAGCGCTGACTCAATTTGTCGGTCAGGATAATGCCCGATTATTACTTAAATTCAATGAAGCCTATTTCAGTTTTGTCACAGATTGGGCTATATTGAGGACAAAGAAGGCTCATGATAGCACCTTTGTTTGCTCTCCTCAACAAAAGGAAAAAGCTGAACAAAAAATGAAAATCCTAAAGGAAGCATTTTCAGCGCTTGACGGAATACGTAATGACGCGCTTAAAAAAGAACTGGAAACGACCATGAACTCAAAAATAGAAGCATGGAATAAATTATGCGGAGAATAGAAAGTCAAGCAGAAGTATGAACCATTTTGTCGGGAATTCAATAACTTTTAATCATGAAAAAGAGAATAAAAATTACCAATGGCAAAATACTTACGCCGTTCAGGGTGATTCCGAATGGGACTGTCCTGATTGAAGATAACAAGATAACGGGATTATCTGAAAATACTGTTGATTTTGCCGGTGCAACAGAAATAGATGCAAAGGGGCAATATATATCTCCCGGTTTTATAGATATTCATGTGCATGGCGGAGGCGGGCATGATTTTATGGATGGCACTGAAAATGCTTTCCTGCAAATTGCAGAAACTCATGCCCGGCATGGTACTACTGCGATGTTGCCTACCACTTTAACCAGCGAAACGGACGAGCTGCTGCATACGTTGGATATTTATAAGTCTGCAAAGGAAAAGAATAACAAAGGTGCCCAATTTCTGGGTATGCACCTTGAAGGCCCTTATTTTGCAATGAATCAGCGGGGCGCTCAGGATCCACGATATATACGCAACCCGGTTCCTGAAGAATATCAAAAAATCATCAGCTATTCTTCTGATATAAAACGCTGGAGCGCCGCGCCGGAATTGGACGGAGCCCTGGCATTTGCCCGGTATGTAAAATCCAATGGCATACTGGTGGCTTTAGCTCATACCGATGCTACTTATGAGGAAGCACTGCTTGGTTTTGAAAACGGATTTTCTTTAGCCACGCATTTTTACTCCTGCATGGCGGGCGTAACCCGAAAAAATGCCTTGCGCTTTGCAGGCGCTATAGAAGCAGGATACCTGATTGATGAGATGGATGTTGAGATTATCGCCGATGGTGTGCATCTTCCCGCCCCATTATTGAAGTTGATATACAAAATCAAAGGTACAGACAGGACAGCGTTAATAACCGATGCCATGCGGGCTGCCGGAATGCCTCCGGGTGAAAGTATATTGGGTAGCTTACATGATGGATTAAAAGTAATCGTGGAAGATGGTGTGGCCAAGTTACCGGACAGAAGCTCCTTTGCCGGCAGTGTGGCCACCACGGATCGTTTGGTGAGAACCATGATACAAATTGCTGAAATACCGATGTTGGAATCTGTGCGGATGATGACCCATACACCAGCGCGAATCCTGGGTATAAATCAAACAAAAGGCGCCTTGTTGCCGGGTATGGACGCAGATATCGTTATTTTTAATGATAATATTGATATTGATAAGACGATAATCCGTGGGGAAGTCATTTATGATAAAGGTAAGGATTAGGTTTCCGCAATATCATTTTTCATCATTTTACCTGACTACGAATTAATACTATTATTCAATAATAAACAAATCATGAAGACTATCAAAAAGGACGAATTGACAATTCAAATTCATGAAGACAGACCGGCATTGGGTAAGGCGGCAGCAGAGCAAATTGGTCAGCAAATCAATGAATTGCTCCATCAACAGGATTCCGTCAGAATTATCTTTGCTTCGGCTCCATCTCAAAATGAATTTTTAGCCGAAATTGTGAAAAAAGATATTGACTGGTCCCGTGTTGAGGCTTTTCATTTGGATGAATATATAGGATTGGACGATGATGCGCCACAGGGTTTTGCTAATTTTCTTAAAGAAAAATTATTTTCACAAATTAAAGTAGGCAAGGTTCATTATATAGCCGGTAATACAGGAACACCGGAAGAGGAATGCGAACGTTATGCGGGATTGTTAACCAGCCAACCCATAGATATTGTTATACTGGGCATAGGAGAAAACACCCATTTGGCATTTAATGATCCTCACGTGGCGGACTTTAATGATCCTAAAATCGTAAAGATTGTAGATTTGGATGAAAAGAACAGACATCAACAAGTTGACCCCAATGATAAAAATTGTTTCACCAGCCTTGATCTTGTGCCTACCCATGCCATAACGATAACCATGCCCGCATTGATTACCCCACGCTTCGCTTACGCGATCGTGCCGGGTAAGTTTAAAGCTGACGCGATATTTCATACGGTTAATAGTCCCGTTTCAGAAAATTATCCTTCTACCATTTTAAGAAGAAAACAAGGCGCCGTGCTGTTTATTGACAAGGATAGCGCTTCGAAACTGGATTACTAAAACATGTTAGCACAGTAAGAGCAAAAAACTAAACATTACCCTGAAAATTATACAAAACTGAATTATGGCAAACTCACCGAAGACTGTATTGGCGGGCTCATTGAGTGTAAAAGAATCCATGAAAGGAATTTTCATCATCGGATTCCTTTTTTTTATGTTTGGATTTGTTTCCTGGATAAATTCCATTCTGATTCCTTATTTCAGGATAGGATTCGAACTATCTCATGCTGCCTCTTATCTGGTGGCTTTTTCTTTTTATATATCTTATCTGATTTTTTCGATCCCTTCCAGTTATCTTTTAAAAAAGATAGGATTTAAAAAGGGGATGATGTATGGCTTTTGGGCAATGGCCTTAGGTGCATTGATCTTCATACCCTCTGCAGCAGCTATGGTTTATCCGTTATTTCTCCTCGGCTTATTTTCTATCGGTGCCGGATTGGCCATGTTACAAACAGCAGCAAACCCTTATGTAACCATTCTTGGTCCCAAAGAACGGGCGGCACAGAGGATGAGTATTATGGGCATTTTTAATAAGGGAGCCGGAATCCTGGCGCCACTAATTTTTGCAGCCGTCATTTTCAGAGCATCAGACTCTCAACTATTCGACCAGTTATCGTCTATGGGCGCAGTGGAAAAAGCAGAGGCGCTGAAGGAACTCATAGGCAGGGTTATCGTTCCCTATTCATTCGTAGGCCTCGCGCTGATTATTTTTGGTTTATTAATTCGTTTTTCGCCTCTGCCCGAAATAGATACCGAGCATGAAACGGAAGAGGTGGCGATGGCTAATACGAGCAAAACCAGCATTATCCAGTTCCCCCACCTGATTCTTGGGGCTATAGCCTGGTTTCTGCATGTGGGTACCCAGGTGGTATCAATAGATACGATTATCAGCTATGCCGAAACGATGGGCATAAATCTGTTACAGGCGAAAGCGTTCCCCTCCTATGTTTTGTCGGCTACCATTGTGGGCTATATCGTCGGCATCATTTGTATTCCGAGGTTTATATCTCAAAGAAAAGCGTTGATCGTATGTGCTATTTTAGGAACAATTTTTACGACCATGATTTTATATGCGCATGGTTCGGTTACCCTGCTGGGTCATACCGCTGATTGGTCAATCTGGTTTGTGGTGATGCTGGGATTGGCCAACTCGTTGATTGGTCCTGCCATTTGGCCATTAGCCATAGACGGACTGGGGCGTTTTACCAAGATCGGATCATCTGTCATCGTGATGGGTATATCGGGTAATGCTATCTTACCCATGTTATACGGGCTGCTGGCCGATAAGTTTGACGAGCGGATAGGCTATTGGGTTCTGGTACCCTGTTATTTGTATATTCTGTTTTACGGAATCTGGGGCTACAAAATCAAGAATTGGAATAAGAACAGGATTGCAGTCAATTAATCATCAATAAGTTTTTATGAGTGATTTATCAGACAGCTTCTCTTTGAAAGGGAAGGTAGTAGTAGTCACCGGTGGAACCGGCGTTCTCGGCGGGGCCTTTGTTAACGGAATTGCAGGAGCGGGTGGAGCGGTTGGCATACTGGGCAGAAATGCTGAAGTAGCAAAACAAAGGGCAGAACGCATCATCAGGCAGGGCGGTCAGGCCATTCCCCTCGTAGCGGACGTGATGGACGAACAACAATTAACGAACGCCAGGGATGCCGTGCTTGAAAAATTTGGTAAAATAGACGGCTTAATCAATGCTGCCGGCGGTATCATGCCCGAGGGCGTATTAAGGCCTGACCAGAATTTATTTGACATGAACCTCGCGGGAATGAAGCGCGTGATGGAGGTGAATCTCTGGGGCACTATTCTTCCCACACAAATCTTTGGCGAAGCGATGGCACGAACGGTGGAATACGGCAGCATCATCAATATCTCGTCTATGAATTCGAAACGTGCCGTCACGAGGGTGCTGGGCTATAATATGGGCAAGGCAGCGGTGGATTGTTACAATGCGTGGTTTGCCGTGGAACTGGCAAACCGCTATGGCGATAAGATTCGGATGAATGCCGTTGCACCCGGCTTTTTCCTTACCGAACAAAACAAAAACCTGCTTACAACTTCCGATGGCGGCTATACCGAACGGGGAGCGGCCATCATCAGACAAACCCCTTACAAAAGATTCGGGCATCCGGATGAATTAAAGGGTGCTATAGTTTGGTTATTAAGCGATGAGTCCCGGTTTGTTACGGGTGCAATGATTTGTGTGGATGGAGGCTTTTCGGTATTCAGCGGCGTTTAAGAGTAAAATTTTCAGGGCAATTCATATTACGAACAGTAAAATTCCGATAAGTGCATATAAAGATATTCACCATTATCATTTTATCCGCTTTCATTACGGATGCAGGAACAACCAGATCATTTCATCATCCGCCCGTTGCACTTGAACAGAGCGTTCAGCGGGGGATTCCCTTCGCCACAGATACCATCCCGGTATTAGAGCCCTGGGTGTACACCGATGATTTTGAGGATCGTGATTTGGGTGCCTGGGCCTCCTACCCGCTCTGGCAAGATAACGCCTATAACCAGAATTTCAGGGTCAATGAAATGGTTCCGGGTGATCCCAATATTTCGATTGTGCAAAAGGTGACACCTTATACACATGTTGATAATTATGCCGGCGCACAAAAGTTGCTGAACATGTACCTGGTGCCGGGAGCAACCATCAACTTCAGGTATTATTTGAAAGCTAATATTCCCTCATCGTGGTTTAAAATAAGATTCGCTGCAGGAGACTATGGTAAATTAGATGTTACGATTGCTGAACCCGCGCTCAATCAGTGGCAGTGGATAACCGTAACCTACGACGACTTTGTCAAAGAAAATCCTGCTATTAACGGAAAGCAGATAAAGATTTATGCCCTGGCCTTTCTCACTCAATTTCCTATGGCCGACCCCGATATGCCTTTGTATCTCGGACTTGACGATATTACCTTTAAGGGGGCAAGAGAAGCTGCTTTCAGATTTGTACAGCCCGAGGTTGTCAAACTTCCCGAATTCAAACCCTATATCCCAAAGCAACACTATTTCCCCGGAGATGAGTTTCAATTAAGAGGCTCCTGGATAGCAGAAGCCGAGAAAGTAGTGATGCGAATTACTCCCTATTTCGATCGTCAGCATAAGCTATATGAGGAAAATTTATCGAAGGAACGCGCCGGGTGGGCATCGAAAAAAATCAAACTCAGGTTTTCTGAGGGCTTATATTTCGCAACGCTTACAGCCTATCAGGGAAAATCGCAAATTGCCCATACGGTCTTCACTATTCATATTGCTCCCCGGGATATAAGAGGCAAGCATCCGCGCCTGCTTTTTGATAATGCAGGCAAGGAGAAACTCATTGAAAGATTCCGGCAGGAGCCTTTCGAAAATGTTTATCAAAATATACTTACGCAAGCTAAGAACTACCGCGAGACTGTCCCGGTTAGCAGTCTGGTGTACGATCTGGACCAATTCCCGGATGAGAACTGGCTGCCCACCTGGGATGCCTGGGGCTCACGAATTTACCCGTCGGGAGAGGCTTTGCGCTGGAACGCCAGGGCCTATGCATTTCATCACGACACCACAGCAGGGCGCTATGTAAAAGAGGTGCTAATGAAGTTAGCCGCGTGGCCAGACTGGACACATCCCTGGCAAACAAAACGGGGGAGGTTCAGCGAACATCGTACAGGAAGCTGGGCTCATCGGCTCGCAGAGGCCTATGACCTGGTTTATCCGTTCATGACCGAGGAAGAGCGGTTAACCATCAGAAAAGCGTTAGTGAATAATATTGTATACGGCGTGCACAGAACCTATGTGTATAATGATAATATCACCTCCGGAACGTCTAACTGGTTGGCCATGACCGTAGGCGGGTCCTTAATGAATATGGCCGCTATTTATGGAGATGGCAGTGATACGGAAAACCTGGAGCCGTATTTCACCGGTGCTATATTTAAGCTGGATAAATTTATTCATAATGTAACGGACTCCGCAGACGGAGCCTGGGGTGAGGGATTCGGCTATAATAACTATAGCTTTCAGAATCTGTCATACAGCCTTCCTTCTCTCGAACACGTATTTCATATTGACATGTCAGCCCCATTAAGAAATACCTATAATGAATATATCTGGAGTGGGATTATAAAAAAGAAACGCTGGTTTGAATATGGAGATTCGGGAGGAGAATTGAATTCGCTGACCAACTGGGCTTATCTGCTCGGTAAGTACAAAGATCCCCGGCTAAGCTGGTTCTATCATTTTATTCAGGATAATAATCAATCCAAAACTTCTTCGCCGGCAGAAGAAAAGGGTCATGGCACAGAACGCTTCGAATACTTTGGCGATAACAGTAACCTCACTTTTGAAGACGTGGTATTTGGAACGGAGAATATTCCTCAGTCAGCCCCTTTTAATGAGAATCCCGTTAAAGTGTTTCATGGAGTGGGAACCACGGTATTTAAGGGCGGCTGGAATGCGGATGATTTCGTTTTTGTAATGAGAACCGGCCCATTTTATAATCACCAGCATTTGGACCAGGGGAGTTTCTGGCTGGCAGACAGGGGAAAAACCTTTATAGAGGAACGACCTTTATCCAACTCACATTACTACGACGATCCGATTTATGAATCCTGGCTTACCCAGCCGGTAGGCCATTCAACCATTCTGGTTAACGGAAACCATCAAAGTCAAAGGACGGGCGATCCCAGGAATTTTGCGCCCGGATTTAATGATTATGCCTTTATTGAACGATTCCTGGATGGGAAAAAAGCATCTTTCGTTACGGGAGACATCGGCAGACTTTACTGGGGTAAAGTAAAGAGTTTAACACGAAACGTTTTGTTTATCAAACCGAATAAGGTGCTGATGTTAGATGTAGCAGAACCGGCAGAAAAAGATGCCGAAATTGATTTATTATACCAAACAAAGAGACTACAGGATATTGCGCCGGATCATAAAAAATCTACGATTACCAAAGAAAATGCCACGCTCCACATCATGCACCTGTATCCGGAAAATATGCAAACAGATGCTGTGGAGACGCCTCACTACCTGAAAACACTTTTGAATGACCGACCGCTGCAAAAAGAAGGAATGCTTACCGTAAAAGCCAGTACCAAAGGACTGCCCTTAGTGATGGCCAATTTGTTCGCGACCACTGCCCCCGGAAGTCAACCCGACATCTCCACAAAAACCGCCGAGGGTTTTGTGGAAGGAACGCTGGAATCCGGGCAACACTTCGCATTTTCTACAAGACCCGAAACAAATTATAAATTTGGGAATATTATCACAGATGCTTTAACAATATTAAGCGAATCGAATGGAAATGTTTTTGCGGCGAATACAAGATCATACCGCGATCAGAATCTTCAACTGAATTCAGATAATCCTCTCGTTTTTGAATTGACGAATGACGAACTACACTATAGCCTGGGCCAGTCCGGCTTCTTAACCATCCGGTTTAATCAGAATATATCTACCGTAAAATGGAACGGTCAGAAAGTGAAAAAAGATAGTTACAATAAGAACACACGGGAATTAAACATCCGTTTGCCCAAAGGTGAAGGATCGTTTTCTTTCAGATGAAAAACATATCTGTTACGGAAATAACTGAGCAGACAAGCCACGCTATCAGGCTATAAGTTCCTTGTTGATCTCGCTGCTGAAATGAAACTGAATTTCAGGATTATTGGTCATCTCGGTATTCAAAAACCATTCGCTCTGGGCAAGATATACCAGATGTCCATCCTTATCTAACACCACATTACCGGTTTTAAACCGGATAAACTCCTCTAACTTTTGGGGATTATCAGAAGTAATCCAGCATGCTTTGTAAAACGGCAATGTATTAAATTGTACGGAGGCTCCATATTCATGAAGCAGGCGGTATTGTATTACTTCAAACTGTAAATCTCCCACACAACCGATTATCTTCCTGTTTCCATTGTGCTGCGTGAACAGTTGTGCCACTCCTTCATCGGTCAACTGAGACAACCCCTTCTCCAACTGTTTGGTTTTCATGGGGTCCTTATTCACCACCTCTTTAAACAATTCCGGTGAAAAACTTGGTATCCCTGTAAAATAAAGCTGTTCTCCTTCAGTAAGGGTATCACCTATCTTAAAATTTCCCGTGTCGAACAACCCTACTACGTCGCCCGGAAAAGCTTCATCAATTACATCTTTTTGCCTGGCCAGGAATGAATAGGGATTGCTGAACCGGACATCTTTATCCAGGCGTACATGATGGTAAAATTTGTTGCGTTCAAACTTTCCCGAACACACCCTCAAGAAAGCTATCCGGTCGCGGTGTCTCGGATCCAGGTTGGCATGTATTTTAAACACGAACCCACTGAACTTTTCCTCTCCGGGGCAGATTTCCCTCTCTGACGTAGGGCGGCACAATGGCGCGGGAGCGATTCGGATAAAAGTGTCCAGCATCTCTCTTACACCAAAGTTATTAACAGCACTTCCAAAAAACAAGGGTGCGGTTTTGGCACTGAGATAATCTTCCACGTTTAATTCACCATATACTCCTTCAATAAGCTCCACATCTTCCCGCAACTGGGCGGCATTACCGGATCCTAATCTATTATCGAGGGATTCATCGGCCAAATTACTGATAGGTTCCGCATCGTCTTCATCCGCCTTGGTATTGGGTGCAAAAAGGCGTAGATTTTTTTGATATAAGTTATATACTCCTTTGAAATCTTTGCCGCTGTTAATCGGCCAGGTCATGGGATGTAACCGAAGATGCAGTTCTCGTTCAATTTCTTCTAACAGATCAAAAGGCATCTTCCCGTCGCGGTCCATTTTATTCACAAACACAATAACGGGCGTATCGCGCATACGGCAAACTTCCATCAACCTGCGGGTTTGTTCTTCCACCCCGTTTACACTGTCTATGACAAGAATTACACTGTCAACAGCGGTAAGCGTTCTGTAGGTATCTTCGGCAAAGTCCTTGTGCCCGGGAGTATCGAGGAGATTAATCAGGTTACCTTTGTATTCAAAAGTCATCACACTGGTAGCCACCGATATTCCACGCTGTTTCTCGATTTCCATAAAATCGCTCGTAGCGTGTTTTTTAATCTTATTGCTCTTTACGGCTCCTGCCGTTTGGATGGCTCCACCAAACAACAATAGCTTTTCGGTGAGTGTGGTTTTACCGGCATCCGGGTGGGCTATCACTGCAAAAGTCTTGCGCTTCTTAATCTCGTCAATATATTTCATTGGGGCGCAAAGGTAAGAAGATGACAATTATTGACCTACCAAAAACAAGGCATTACAGAATAATAATTTACCGTTTTGCCAGAAGTTCCTGAACAGCACGTTATCGGTAAGATAGATGACGCGCCCCCCACCCATATCCTGAACCCCAAACACCAGACCATCCATCAACTGCTTTTTCAATTTCGACCCCACGAAACCGGCGACAAGATCATCTTTTTTGATAACGCCTACA
>JACFNM010000530.1 GCA_019454915.1 Chitinophagaceae bacterium | reverse complement strand
TAGCCACGGTACAGCACACAGGCGAAAAAGGAAAAGACGTGGTACATCTGGTATTCGGGAACGGGTTACCCGCAACTATTCATTTGTTCAGGGATATTTCCGGTACCTTTCAAATCAGTTTCTTCGGACAACAATCCTGGAAAATGGCCGATATCAAAAATTCTTATTCGATGTTCCGGGACAATATCATTGAGTTTATACGAAGTGTGAACGAAGGAAAACCGCGGCTGGAATTTCATAAAACGCAAAACATTATTAATACGGTCATAGCCGCAGAAACCAGCAGGCTATCCGGCGGAAAGATCATTCACTTAAATTAGGCAGATATGGATGTGATGCAATTACTTAATCTGAAAGGTAAAATAATACTGGTTTCCGGTGGTGCAGGTCAATATGGAAAATCCATTACCGAAGGACTTGCCGAAGCAGGCGCTACCGTCATTATTGCTTCCCGGAATTCTGAACAGATACAAACGGTGGCATCGGAAATGCAGAGGAGAGCAATGGATGTACATGGCATGCAGGTGGATCAGGCTGACCCCGACTCTGTAAAAGCGCTCGTTAAAAGTATCAGAGAACAATTCGGAGGATTAAACGGATTTATCAACAATGCGGTATCCCGTCCGATGAAAGGATATGATGCTCCCATTGAGCAATTTGGTGAATCCATGCGGGTGAATGCCACCGGCATGATGGATATTCTCCGGGAAATGACAGACCTGATTATCCAATCCGGTGGCGGTAGTGTCGTTAATATCAGTTCGATGATGGGAATGTATGCACCTATCTATTCGAACTATGAAGGCGCCCCCGGCATGGGCGACTTGCCGCCGGACTACTGTTTCCATAACGCCGGTCTGATAATGCTGACCCGCTTTATGGCAAAAAAACATGCAGGAAAAAATATACGGTTTAATTGTATCAGCCCCGGTGGGCTGTTCAACCATCAGCATGAAAAATTTATCGAAAACTACTGTAAGCAGGTACCTTTAGGGAGGATGGCTAACCAGGACGACATCAAAGGACTCGTGGTACTCCTTTCTTCTGATGCCGGCGCTTATATCAACGGAGAAAATATATTGATGGATGGAGGGTTGTACGCGTGAACACCTGCCCGGCCGGAAACAGGAAACACTGATCGTTTCATCAAATCTGCGGAATGAGTGAATCAATTTTTCATCTAAAAGATAAACATATTTGGGTAATCGGTGGTGCAGGTTATCTCGGGCAGGCTATTGTGCAATTCTTATCCCGCAGTGGTGCGAGAGTCCTATGTGTTGATCTCGGCAATAAAGCTCAGGAATTTATTACTACTGCTAACTTAGGCGAGAAGGTCGTCGCAGCAACACTTGACATTAATGATACCGGGCAAATTGCTCAATTTATTACGGAACAGGAATCATCTCAGGGACCCCCGGACGGAATGGTAAATCTTACCTTCGGCTCAACGACTAAGCGTTTAGAAGATTTGACGGATAACGACTTCGACCAGGTGAACCATACTGCCTTAACCGCCACCTTTATTCTTAGCAGAGAAACGGCAAGTGCGATGAAAGCCGGGGGCGGAAGCATCGTATTATTTTCAAGTATGTATGGTGTGGTATCACCCAATGATGAGTTATATGCAGCACCCATGCAGAAAAATCCACTGGAATATGGGGTTGGCAAAGCCGGGATCATTCAAATGACTAAATACCTCGCGGTACATTGGGCAAAGCAAAAAATTCGGGTAAACTGCATTTCTCCCGGTCCCTTTCCCAACCCGACAGTCCGGCAGCAACACCCTGATTTTATCGAGCGTCTCGAAAAGAAGTCTCCCATGGGACGAATCGGGTTATCAGAGGAAATTGCCGGGCCGGTCGCGTTTCTTCTATCCGACGAAGCAGGCTATATTACCGGGCACAACCTGATTGTTGACGGAGGCTGGACAGTCTGGTAATTTCAATCGGTTAACACCTAATTAAATTTTTCATATCATGGCAAAGAACGAAAAAATAGTCGTAATCACGGGTGCAGCAGGAGGAATAGGGTTCTCGATTGCAGAAGCCTTTATAGCCCATGACTATATTGCCGTATTGTTAGATTTAAACGAAGCGTCCGTCAACGCGGCAACGGCTAAGCTCAAAAAGAATCATGCGATTGGCTATGCCTGCGACG
>JACFNM010000529.1 GCA_019454915.1 Chitinophagaceae bacterium | reverse complement strand
GCGAAATCAGCGAAGTATCTTTGGTTTCAAGCAAAGAACTCCCCATCAAAAATTCATCCACCTTCCGGGCACATTCGCGTCCCTCACTGATAGCCCATACCACGAGCGACTGACCGCGGCGCATATCGCCTGCGCTAAATACCTTGGATATATTCGTCTTAAAGGCTTTCTCCCCCGCCTTCACATTCCCCCGGTCATCTAACTCCACATCCAGTTCATTCAACAGCCCGGTATGCTGCGGATGAACAAAGCCCATAGCCAGTAATGCCAACTCACAAGGTATTTCCCGTTCCGTTCCGGGTACTTCTTCAAACCGCGCCGGTCTTTGGTCGTCCGAAAATTTCCATTTTAGATCTACAACTTTCAGCGCCCGCAGGTTACCGTTATCATCCGGTAAGAATTCTTTTGTGGCAATAGCCCATCTTCGGTTACAACCTTCCTCATGTGACGATGATGTCTTCAGGATCATCGGATAGGTAGGCCATGGCATGAAGTCCGTTCGCGAGGCAGGCGGCTGTGGCATCAATTCGAACTGTGTAACGGATAGCGCCCCCTGCCGGTTAGACGTACCCACGCAATCACTCCCCGTGTCACCGCCTCCAATTACTACCACCTGCTTGCCGGTCGCCACAATTTCTTCCGGTAAAATATTACTTTCAATAGCAGCTTGCGCAAGCGGGTCTCTTTTAGCATTGCGCTTATTTTGCTGCTTCAGGAACGGCACCGCAAAATGTATTCCTTTCAGGTTAGCGCCCGGTATCGGCAGTTCCCGCGGCTGGGTTGAACCGCCCGCCAATACAATCGCATGGTATTCCCGGAGTAAATCATTGACGTTTACATTGACACCCACATTTGCATGATATTTGAACAGGACCCCTTCCTCTTCCATTACGGCAACCCGGCGGTCAATGACCCATTTTTCCAATTTAAAATCGGGTATTCCATATCTCAGTAAACCGCCGGCAGCATCATCTCTTTCAAAAACGGTCACCAAATGTCCGGCATAATTTAATTGTACTGCCGCCGCCAGTCCCGCAGGTCCCGATCCGATGACTGCCACTTTCTTACCTGAACGAAGATTGGGTCTTTTAGGCTGTACAATTCCTTTTTCAAAAGCAATTTCAATAATATGCTTTTCAATTTCTTCGATCGTTACCGCCGGCTGATTGATACCTAAAACACAGGCTGTTTCACAGGGTGCCGGACAAATCCGGCCGGTAAATTCGGGGAAATTATTGGTAGAAGTCAGTATATCATAGGCCTCCTGCCAGCTTTTCCGGTACACGGCATCATTGAACTCCGGGATCAAATTGCCCAGAGGGCATCCGTTATGACTATGACAAAAGGGAACGCCACAATTCATGCACCGGGAAGCCTGCTGCGACAGTTTCTGTTCCGAAAAACGGCCAATGAACTCATCATAATTTTTTAAACGCTCTTCTACCGGCTTCTTCTCCGGCAGCTCACGGGTAAATTCCAAAAAACCGGTTGGTTTTCCCATCTTGTTTCGTTTTATACATTAAATATTTACATCCTCCTCACGTCTCACAATCAGCCATTCGCGGCCTTCATCTCCGCCATCTGAATAGCCTTTTTGTAATCCTTCGGGAACACTTTGACAAAATACTTCATCTGATTTGCAAAGTCGCTCAGAAGAAATTTGGCGACTGTACTTCCTGTAAGCGTATAGTGTCTGCTTATCAACTCAAACAATTCATTCGATTCTTCCAATACCACCGGATCCAAATCAATCATTTCCGGGTTACAGTTTTGCGCTATCTGATCCTTCACGTCATACACATAGGCGATACCACCACTCATGCCGGCCGCGAAATTTCGCCCCGTATCTCCCAGTATAACTACGCAGCCTCCCGTCATATATTCACACCCGTGGTCTCCCACCCCTTCAATCACCGCACAAGCACCGGAATTTCTCACACAAAAACGCTCTCCTGCTTTACCCCGGATGAAAGCACGACCCGAGGTGGCGCCGTAGAAAGCTACGTTGCCGATGATGATATTATCTTCTGCCACAAACCCGGCTTCCTTAGAAGGATAGGCAATGAGCGTAGCCCCACTCAGTCCCTTACCAAAATAATCATTGGCATCTCCTTCCAATTCTAAGGTTACTCCTTTGGTATTAAAAGCCCCAAAACTCTGCCC
>JACFNM010000528.1 GCA_019454915.1 Chitinophagaceae bacterium | reverse complement strand
GTTTTCTTGATCCTTTTTTGTAAATTATTCCAATCCGTTCTCAGACGCTCCAGACGAGTACCGGTCTCCTGCAATGATGTCATGATGTCCTCCAGTCTATATTTAGCGGAGAATTTTGAACGGTTAAACGCTTGCCGTTCGCTTTCCAGTCCAGCTATTCTTTTTTCCAACTTTGCTTTTTCCAACAGGCTCGTGTTACCGGAAAGAATGGCCACATATTCGGAGTAATTCATGCCCGTTTTTTCATCCATGCCTCCTTCATCTATAGTCCGTTTTCCAAGATTATTACTTTTTAGCTGATCAATAAAGGTTTGTTTGTTATAAAGAAGATTAAACTTATAACTATCCAGGGTTTTTTCAACAGCATAGATAATCACATCCACATTGTTGTTTGCGAAGAACTTAGCGACCTCATTTCCTTTCCTGATCGCCCTGCCGTCCCGCTGAACCAATTCGCTTGGTTTCCAGGGAGTATCCAGATGATGCACAGCCACCGCCCGCTTCTGACCGTTGACTCCAGTGCCTAACATATCGGTTGAACCGAATAGAACGCGTATTTTGCCTTCATTGAATGCCTTAATTATTTCTTTTCGCTGTTTATCATTTTTTGCTTCCTGAATGAAACGGATTTCAGTCGCCACAATACCATAATCCTGCACCAGCTTCCGTTTGACTTCTGAATATATATTCCACTCTCCCGGCTTATAAGTTCCTAAATCTGAAAAAACGAACTGTGTTCCTTTTTGAGCGTTAAACTTCCGGTAATATTTAACAATATTTGCCGCGCAATGAGATGCTTTACTATCGGGATGGTCATCGTAGTTTGGATTAATCATTCTCATATCAAGCGACATTTTACGCGCGTAATCTGTTGCGATAAGCATCTTTGCTTTTTCTTCTGTTTTAGACAGCTTCGGTCGCCCAATCAGCGTTGCATTTCCCGTTTTGGCAAACTCCATCAATTTTTTGATAAAGATCTCCTGTTGAGGTGTCGGCGGTATATTATGAAGTATTTCATTTTTTTCGGGACGATCAATTCCAATATTCCTGGCTGTGCGGTAGTCCGTTATTTCGGAATAGAACTGCGCCAGCTCCGGCACCTTAATAAAATACCTGAATCGCTCTTTTGATACAATGTTATTTGCTACGGAGAACTCGTAGTCCGTTGTCTTTCGCGCAAAGATTGCGGCCCAGGCGTCGAAACAGTTGATGCCTTGTTTCTCTAGCGCTCGTGGACGTAGGTACTTGAACAACAAGTATAATTCGGTAAGCGAATTGCTGATCGTTGTACCCGAAAGAAAAGTAGCTCCCATGTCGGACTGTATCCTTTCCTGGATAGTACGAATGGCAAACAGCAGATTCAATGCCTTTTGACTACCCTGCATGTTGCCAAGCCCGGCAACTCGTTTGTGCCTGGTATTGAATAACAGATTTTTAAATTTATGGCTTTCATCCACAAATAAGTGGTCAATCCCCATCATCTTAAAATCCACCACATCGTCCTTCCGGTTTTCTATATCGTATTGTATGGTTTTGAGTTTTACGTTAAGGTTTTCTTTTTGCTTAATTGCTCCCGCAAGCATCGCCCGGTTAACCTCCTGGCCCTGCCTTTTTAGAACCTCAAGGTTTCTCTCTACACTATCCAGTTCAATTTGCAGGATCTCTTTTTGTATTTCAGGCGATTGAGGAATCATGCCAAACTGATCATGCGTCAGTATCACGCAATCCCAATCGTTATTTTTGATATCTCCAAAAATACGCTGCCGTTTTCCGGGCGTGAAGTCCTCTTTTCCCGGGTATAATATTTTTGCGTGAGGATATGCTTTCCTATAAGTCTCGGCTATTTCATGCACATTGGCCTTCAATCCTATAATCATTGGTTTGTGCACCAGTTTCAAGCGTTTCATTTCCTGGGCTCCGGTACACATGATCAGCGTTTTACCCGCACCCACCTCATGATCACAAATTGCTCCATTATTCAGCTTGATCATCCATACCGTATCCATTTGGCTGGAATACAAGTCATTAATCCCCAAAGCTTTTCTGTCGAGTCCCGGAAATTCCTGGTGGCTCCCATTATAATCAGGACGTACAAAACAGTTAAAAGTGTCATTGTATTGATCGGTCAACTGCTTTTTAAACCCGTCATCCCGGATATGAAGCC
>JACFNM010000527.1 GCA_019454915.1 Chitinophagaceae bacterium | reverse complement strand
AGAATGTAAGTAGCAGACTGATGGTGATTATTATAGGATTATTTGTGAAGAAGAACAAAAGTATTCCGGCAATCAAAGTCCATAAAAAAAGTGATTTCTTTGATTTAAAATAGGCTCCTTGTATGCCATATCTGGTCGCGTTACTTTCAATCGCAGCTATGTTCATAACAGGTTCGAATAAAAATCCCGATGTTTATTCTTAAAATTTGTATAAGAAAAAAGAGTTTGTGAGATGTTAATGGCCGACTCACTTTTCTTTTTCAACAGTTGGGGAGATGACGATAACTCTTCAAATATCTTAACGTGACCTTCCAGATCGTAAGGATCTATTACATAGCCGTTAAGACTATCTACCACTGCCTCCTGTGAACCATCGTGATTGCCTACCACTATGGGAACTCCACACGACATTGCTTCAAGAGGCGTGAGAGGGATACCTTCACCCCTGCCTTTGGCTCTGTCGCTCACCAAAGAAAACACAGATGCACAACGGTATAAATCCGGGAGGTCTTTGTCATCTACCATACCTGTAAAAGTAACGCTATCTGCTACTCCAAATTGTCTCACCATTTCCTCGTAAGTATCTCTGTTGTCACCTTTCCCGGCTATTACCAGTCTTACTTTATCGTTGTTCTCATGCAGCTTGTGAAATACTTTGATCAACCGGTCATACCCCTTGTGGGCAGCAGTTTTACTAAGACGCCCCAGGCTCATGATCACAAAGTAATCAGCCCGATCCGGAATTTGATATTTTAATCTTACCCCTTCATTCACTTCCGCCGGGAAAAAGCGTTCAAGATCAACACAATCCCAAATCACCGTAGTAGATCCTCTCTTTCTTAACCCCTCAGCTTCAACATAATTGCCTGTGTAATGGCAATCGGCTATTACAAAATCAACTTTCCGTAAGCCAAAAGCGGCGTCCGCCGACAAGCCACTCCAGACTTCCAGCCCATACACGTTTAGTACCGTTTTTACGCGAAATACTGCCGCAAGAATACAGGCAAAACCGCTAAAATTGACATGAGCAATATGGATAATATCCGGGTGCCAGGTGAGCAATTGCCGCAATGTTTGCATGATGAACCGAAACTGCTGCCATCGGGTGTTTTTTCCTGCGTGCCAATTTACTGAAAACGGTTCCTCAAAAGAATCAGGTTGCGGGCCGAGTAAAGATAATATCCGGATGCTTTTATCACCGTATAATTCACGAAGCGCCGTTATCTGATAGCGAGAGTACCGGCTAATACCACCTTTATCAAAACATCCGGGCGTTAAGTATAAAACCTTCATCTCAATTCTTCAAGTTTCTTTAGAATATACTTCAGTCTGTGTTGGTAGGTGTGTTCTTTTAACGCCCGGTTTAGTCCGGCTTCTCTGATTTTTTTCATCTCGTTCGGATAACGCGCTGCTTTTTCGATCAATTCGAGCAATTCTTCATAAGATTTATACACTAATATTTCTTTATTGGGCTCGAAGCATTGTTCAATAGATGAACGGTATTCCATTATCTGTAACGCGCCCGCACCCGCAATTTCAAAGGCGCGGCAATTCACGGAATTGAATTCGCTCATAGCCGTGGAATTCAAGGCAGCGAGTCCCGCGCCAAATATCCTGCTCTTTTCTTCTTTTACAATGAATCTCCGGGAATGCAATGCTTTTATTTCCGGATCAGCCCACAAAGGAAGCCTTCCACCATATAGCTCCAGGGGAATTTTATCTCTTAATAATTTCTTAGTCAGGTAATGACGATAGTCGTAAAAGGTTCCCGCGATGATAAGGTTATTATTCTTCTGATCAGAAAGTGGTTTGTGCCAGAAGGGATTCATGGCTTCAAACAAGTGATATGCATTTAATCCGACAGTTTTCAATTTGTCGGCGGCATATTGGTCTTTTATAAAGATTAAATCCCAACCGTCATTCAGTATAGCTCTTCCTTTCATATTGGCTGCCGGATCACCCCACCACACCACCGTGCTAATCCGGTATTTTTTCAACTCATAAAGTGTTTCACTGGTAAGCGCTTGCGTGAGCGTAAGTACCACGTCCGGCTTGAGTACTTTTAAATTAGTTAGCAGCCATTTTTCCTGCGGGGTAGTTTGCGAACCTGTTAGTTTACTTATGGCGGTTCGTACCACTCTTCGGTAAGGCGAGCTTAGCGTTTTATTATCTTTAGGTGGAAGTGTTAT
>JACFNM010000526.1 GCA_019454915.1 Chitinophagaceae bacterium | reverse complement strand
TCTCCTTAATGGGAGCGCTTGCGCTGGGCATTATTGCCCTGGAAAGAGGAGAGAAGATCAATGCTATCTGGCTGGTCATCGCAGCCGCCTGCATCTATATCATCGGGTTTCGTTTTTATAAAAGATTTATTGAACGGAAAGTACTTGCAATTGATGATAACCGGTCAACGCCCGCCTATACCAGCAGGGATGAAAAAGATTTTGTACCCACTAATAAGGTCGTATTATTCGGGCACCATTTCGCCGCAATAGCGGGTGCCGGGCCATTAGTCGGGCCCGTGCTGGCGGCTCAGATGGGTTATCTTCCCGGAACCTTATGGCTGGTATTCGGAGCCGTATTCGCAGGAGCAGTGCAGGATATGGTTGTGCTGTTTGCTTCCACCAGAAGAAACGGCAAAACGCTGGGCGAAATGATCAAATCTGAATTTGGAAACGTAGTAGGCGTCATCGCTAAAATCGGGATTATCCTTATTATGATCATACTGATCGCCGTATTGGGATTAGTGGTGGTAAAAGCATTAATGAAAAGTCCCTGGGGAACTTTCACCGTCGCCATGACGATACCCATCGCCCTGCTAATGGGTGTATATGCACGTTACCTGCGCCCGGGGCGTATTTGGGAAATGTCTATTATTGGCTTTGTACTCTTGATTTTAGCCCTCGTTTACGGTCAACACGTAGCGCAGGATCCTTACTGGTCAGAGGTATTCAACCTGAAAGGCACCACCATTGCCATCCTGATGATGGCTTATGGATTTTTTGCCTCTGTTTTACCGGTATGGTTATTATTGGCCCCAAGAGACTACCTGAGTACCTTTTTAAAAATCGGGATCATTTTTATACTGGCACTATGTATCGTCGTCGTGCAGCCCGAATTGCTGATGCCCGCGACCACACATTTCATTGACGGTACCGGACCCGTATTTTCGGGAAAACTTTTTCCTTTTCTGTTTATCACCATTGCCTGCGGAGCCATATCGGGCTTCCATTCATTAATATCTTCGGGAACCACTCCCAAGATGATTCAAAAGGAATCTCATATCGGCATGATTGGTTACGGTTCTATGTTAATGGAATCTTTCGTAGCGATTATGGCCATTGTGGCAGCCAGCATCATTGACCCGGGATTATATTTCGTGGTCAACAGCCCGGAAGCGGTTATCGGTATAGATCTGAATGATGTCAGTCAGGCGATTACCCAAATGGGTTACTCGATTTCTCCTGAGGCGATCAGTCAGGCGGCGAGTGAAATCGGTGAAAGCACTATTGTATCCCGGACAGGAGGAGCTCCCACATTGGCGATTGGTATGGTACATATCCTGCACCAGCTTTTTGGCGGAAAGGAAGCAATGGCCTTCTGGTACCATTTTGCTATTTTGTTTGAAGCCCTGTTTATTTTAACCACCGTAGATGCCGGAACCCGTATCCTGCGCTTTATGCTGCAGGAAATGTTTGCCTATATTCACAAGCCATTAGGTGCAACCGGCTCCTTGGCCGGTAATATCATTGCAACCTTAGCCGCCGTGGCGGGCTGGGGATTCTTTATTTACCAGGGAGTAATAGACCCTCTCGGCGGTATCAATACCCTTTGGCCGCTATTCGGGCTATCCAACCAGATCTTATCGGTGATTGCGCTTATATTTATTACGACCATTCTACTCAAAATGGGAAAGAAAAAATATATATGGGTGACCATGGCGCCATTAATTATCATGGTAGTGGTCACCTTCACCACTTCCGTGCAGAAGATTTTCAGTACGAATCCTTCTATTGGTTTTTTTGCAAATGCACATAAATTTTCGCAGGCAAAAAAAGCAAATCATATACTGGCGCCCGCAAAAACTTCAGGCGAGATGAATCAGATCATCAGTAACAATATTATTGACGGCACGTTATGTTGTATCTTCCTGATTATTGCTGTCATCCTGCTGGTAAGCGCCGTAAGAATTTGGATGCGGATTATCCGGAAGGAGCCCTATCAGCCTCTACAGGAAAGTCCTTACATCCCTTTTGAAAATCTGGCTTTAGGAAAAAGAGGCTGACAGGCAGACGGGGGTACTAAACTTTTATCAGTTTCAATCGTGTGCATGTTAACAGTACAAGCTGTAATTCATGATTCACAAAAAGAGTATAAAACCCTTTTTAATTACTCTTTCTTCGCATGCGCCTAAATTTTAGATATACTTGTATGTTTGCGTTCTTA
>JACFNM010000525.1 GCA_019454915.1 Chitinophagaceae bacterium | reverse complement strand
ATCAATGTTTGAAAAAAAATACATTTTTTACTCAATTTGGATTCATTTTTGAGATGGATAAAAGAAAAATTCTGAGCAAATTCCTTGTCAGATTTGAAAGGGGAAAACCAAAAGAATAAAAAATTTTTTTTTCAACAATAAATGTTGATATTCGCCCTCCTGCCCATTTTTTCTGATGAGTTATTCACTTCAGAAAAGAGAAAACTAATCACGACAGAATATACATAATTCAATATAAAAACTGCTTTACAGATAATGAATAAACCACATGAAAAAGTATGGCTCAATTGTCTCAGTATAATAAAAGATATCGTAGAATGGCAGCATTATAAAACCTGGTTTGAACCGATTAAACCTGTTGAATTAAAAGGTAATGTTTTAATTATTCAGGTTCCCAGTCAATTCTTCTATGAATACCTGGAAGAACATTATGTGAATTTGTTGGCCAAGACATTGAAGAGAGAATTAGGAAAGGAAGCAAGATTGGAATATCGGATTATGGTAGATAGTGGAAACGATAAAAACAAACCTCTTACCATGGATGTTCCGGGTCATGGATACAAAAGCTATTCAAACAATGAAATAGATTTTCCGCTTGTTATCAACAGTCCTGTAAAAAATCCATTTGTTATTCCGGGTTTAAAAAAGATGCAGATTGACTCTCAATTGAATCCAATCTATACCTTTGATTCCTTCATCGAAGGAGACTGCAACCGTGTGGCAAGAAGAGCGGGAAAAACCGTGGGTGAAAAACCCGGCAGCACTTCTTTTAATCCCTTAGTAATCTATGGTGGCGTGGGACTGGGTAAAACGCACCTGGCACAGGCAATTGGTAATGAGGTTAAACGGTTGCATCCGCATAAAGTAGTATTATATGTAAGCTCTGAAAAATTTATTAACCAGTTTCAGGATCACAGCCGGAATAATGCCATCAACGACTTCATTCATTTTTACCAGATGATTGATGTGCTGATTGTGGATGATGTTCAATTTTTCAACAGGGCGGAAAAATCCCAGGATGCACTTTTTGCAATCTTCAACCATCTGCATCAGAGCGGGAAGCAGCTTATTCTCACTTCCGATAAATCACCCAAAGATCTGGAGGGCGTACAGGAAAGATTATTGAGTAGGTTCAGGTGGGGATTGAGCGCTGACATCCAGTTGCCGGATTATGAAACCCGGATGGATATCCTCGAGAAAAAGATGAAGAATGACGGACTGGAAATGCCGAAGGAAGTAGTAAAATATATCGCCTATAATATTCAAAGTAACGTTCGTGAACTGGAAGGTGCGCTGATTTCTCTCTTGGCCCAATCTTCACTCAATAAAAGAGAAATTGATCTTGAATTGGCGAAGAAGGTATTGAGAAATTTTGTAAAGACGTCTTCCCGGGAAATCACTATCGAGTCTATTCAGAAGATGGTATGCGATTACTTCAATCTTCCTTACGAAAGACTCCTGCAGAAAACCAGGAAGAGAGAGATTGTACAGGCGCGCCAGATTACCATGTTCCTGGCAAAGCAGTTTACTAAAAATTCCTTAAAAACGATCGGCGAACATTTCGGAGGAAGAGACCATACAACTGTTATCCATTCCTGCCAGACCGTGAAAGACCTGATGGATACGGATGGACTGTTCAGGGAGAGTGTGGTTGAACTCCAGCAGAAGGTTCAGTTGGCGGCTATGTAGAAAAAAATGATTTTAGTATTTTAGTTTACCCCATGAATTTTGTGGGGTATTTTATTTTATGATGCAATCAGCGCAATGATATGATCATTAACAGAACCATTTCCATAAGCGGAAAAGTGCAGGGCGTTTACTTTAGAGAGAGCACCCGGATGCAGGCGGAATTACTGGGTGTTAGAGGGGAAGTAATGAATACGCCTGACGGAAAGGTGATTATAATAGCCGAGGGAGAAGAGCGTGCCGTTTCCGATCTTATCAACTGGTGTCACCACGGACCTCCCCGCGCTAAAGTCAGCGAAGTAAAAGCTACGAAGGGTGACATAAGAGGATTTCAGGATTTCAGGGTTATCCGGTTCTGATAAGAAACGAACGATCAAAATGCCCTGGTAAATTCGCCTTTTTATATTTGGGTTTCTTGCAGATTCCTCCTATTTTTGCCGTCCTTTTAGCAGGACGGTGAGGTGGATGAGTGGCTGAAATCAACAGTTTGCTAAACTGTCGTACGGGTTAAACTGTACCGCGGGT
>JACFNM010000524.1 GCA_019454915.1 Chitinophagaceae bacterium | reverse complement strand
ATGGGTAAAAAAAACTTATCCGAAAGCCAGCCATTATTGTTTTGCTTACCGGATTGGATTAGACGGGAGTCGTTATCGCTCAGGCGATGCCGGAGAACCATCAGGAACAGCCGGTAAACCGATACTTGGAATAATAGATAGTAAGCAGTTGACCAATATCCTGATTGTGGTGGTTCGCTATTTCGGAGGGACACTTTTAGGCGTACCAGGATTAATAAATGCCTATCGTTCCGCAGCCGCGCTCGTTTTGCAAACGGTACCCGTCATTCAAAAGTCTGTGGAACAACTATATTTGTTGCATTTTGATTATACCCTGCTGAACCCTGTTATGACGATAGTAAAACAATATAATTGCACGATTGCAGACCAGCAATTACAGTTATTTTGTACCACTACGATCGGTATCCCACAAAGCCGGCTGACAGAGGTTCTTTTTAAACTGGAGCAGTTAAGAGGTATTGAGATTGTTCCTGTCAGGAAATGAAATCACGGGCCTAATCCGGGATGCTATTCACGTACCGCACCGGAATATGCCGTTTGTTAGTTTGGGAATAGTGTATCGTAAGTGACTATCTGTGATATTGTAACATCCACTCGTAAATATTCATATTGTTCTCTTTGTAAGCGAGGTCGTAAGCCTTTGTCCAGGCATCGTGTCCACTGACAGGAAATATGGTTTTATGAGGTTTAGGCTTCATATTCGATGCATTCAGGGCATTAATATATCCGAGCGTATAATTAACCGATACCCTGTCGTCTCCATTGTTGTGCAAAGCCCAAATCGGCAGGTTGTTTTTCGCGATCATTTCTGTTTTCGATTTGTTTGACACTGAAGCGCCGCATACGGGAACTATCGCGGCTATTTTGGATGCGTATTTGCCTGCGTAGTCCCAGGTAGCTCCCCCTCCCATACTCAGGCCGGTTATATAGATTCTTGAAGCATCTACCCGTAGATTTGTTTTGGCGTATTCTATGAGGGTATTGACATCTTCCGGTGAGGGAGTTTTTTTGAATTGTGGTGACAAAACCACAAAAGAATATGACTCTTTACCTGATTTGAAGTAGGGTGGAAACTTTTTCTTGTTGATAAGACGGGGAATAGGGGCAATGAGTAAATTGGATAAATCTGTTGTGCCATTGCCCAACTCTCCTTTGCCATGTAAAAATATTAATAATGGATACTTTTTTGAAGTTGAATCATATCTTGCAGGTAAAGCCTGGTAAAATCCTGCGCAATTGGAAGTTAAATTATAATGAACAGCGGTTTGGACGGGAGGGAGTGTTTCTGTAACCTCCAGGTCGGGCTTATTATTTTTCTGCGAATAAGGGTCTGCATGCTCTTTTTTACAAGAAATAATAATTGTAGTCAGTATAAAGGCCCCAGTCAGCCGCAGCGTTACTATTTTCATGGACTATCGGATTTGAGGAATAAACGAATAACAAGTTTGCATTATTCAAACCCCATACCGATAGTGATTGAGGAATGTGAAAATTTATTCTTCTTCTTCTTTTTTAACAGGTTCTGTTATCGTGACCAGTACTTTGTCAATCCGATGGCCATCCATATCGGCGATTTCAAAAACGAAGCCTCTCCATTCCAGCTTATCGCCGGTTTGTGGTATTCGTTCCAACTGGTGTAAAATAAATCCCGCTAGGGTATCGAAGTCCTGCTCTTCTTCATTGATCCATTCCGCTTTGTTAAAGGAGATGAGAAAATCGTAGAAGGGGATCTGACCGTCTATAAAATAACTTCCGTCCTCTCTCTTAATAATTTCATAATCTTCTTCGTCGGGTTCGGGTATATCGCCGACGATGGCTTCCATGATATCATTTAAAGTAATCATACCGAGCAGGCTTCCGTATTCATCCACTACAAAACAGCAATGAATCTTTGTTTCTTTGAATCGTTCCAGCACCTGGTAGGCGGTATTGTTCTCCGGCACGAAAAGTGCGGCCTGCATAATATCGAGAAGGAACGTCGCCGTTTTATCCTTTGTAATGAGGGATTTGACGGATACAACACCTTTGATGTCGTCAATATCGTTATCACAAACGGGATACACCGAATGAGGCTGATCGATAATTTTTTCCCTGATCGTTTTTTCATCGTCTTTCAAACTGAACCACACGATATCATTTCGATGAGTCATAATAGACGTAATATTCCGATCACCCAGGTGGAAGACCCGTTCAATGATTTCCTGTTCGGCTTCCTCTAT
>JACFNM010000523.1 GCA_019454915.1 Chitinophagaceae bacterium | reverse complement strand
TCCGCTAACGTATGTCAATGAGCACTCTGTGCCCACACTCATTTTTCAGGGTAATAAGGATAAGGTCGTTCCTTATAAACAATCGAAGGCGCTTTATAAGCTGCTGCAGAAAAACGGTATAGAAGCGGAACTCATTAAAGAAAAAGGAGCCCGCCACGTTTTTGTAAATTATACCCCCGAACAAATAGACGCGATTATTGAACGCTCTGTTGTTTTTATGAAGGCACATCTCAGGTAGCACCATCCTCCAAACCTATAGGGTATCGACAACTTTATAGCGAGGCACTCATTTAGGCATGGCGCCCAAAAGTTTAATCTTGCTGCCGTTGTCCGTATGAATCGTTTGCCCGGTAACCGAACGACTGAGGTCTGAAAGCAGGAATGCAGCCACATACCCGCATTCCACCGGCTCAATGGCACGCGGTATCACCTGTTCTTCTTCAATATACTGTTTAATCCATCCTTTGGCATCGCTGGTCAAAGAACCGATCAGCGCATAGTTTTGTTCGGCATGTACATAACCCGGCGCAATCGCATTGACCCGGATATTGTGTTTTCCCAAATCAATCGCCATCCCGCGGGTTAAACCCTCCACCGCAGATTTCGCGCTGGCATAGATCGCGTAGCGCTCCATGGTGGAGTGCGCGTGGATAGACGAAACATTCACGATATTGCCGCTCATTTTATTTTCCAGCAACTGCTGCACAAATTGTTTTGACACCATCCAAAGCCCCCTTACATCCACATCGTATAATTTATCAAACTCGTCTTCGGTGACTTCATACACCGGCTTACTCAACCCGATACCGGCATTATTGACCAACCCGTGAACGATGCCTACTTCTTTTTTCAAAAAATCAAACATCACCTTTACCTCCGTGGCTTTGCTGATATCGGCTACTGCCGGAACAGCCGTCGGGTATTCTTTCAATACGGATGTTAACTGTTCCATCGAAGGCTCATTAATCAATAAGCGGGCGCCATATTCAGAAAGCGCCTTACACATTCCGCTTCCCACCCCAAAATTTCCGCCCCCGGTAATTAAAATATTCTGTCCCTGTAAATTCATATGCTTTTGATTTTATACCCCGGAAGATTCTACATGATATTCCTCCCCGGTCTTCTGTTATAGGATATGCTAACTGGTTTGATCCATAGCAAAGAAGGGTTTCCTGTCTTTCCATGCACCCCTCGTAAAATCGGGGAAGGGCACGGGTGCATTTTTCGCTATGGACAATCCCGACAGTTCTACGAGGGCGCTCATTACCGCCGAATCGTAAATATCTATCGGCAGCGGCTTCTTTGATCGTATGGCTTCCACAAACTGCGTGAGCATCACAAAATCCACCCCGCCGTGCGATCCGGCCGTATCTTTCTGATTCCAGAACTTATGGTCGTATTTTTCTTCATAAGGCTTCCAGGGCTCCCACTCATGATATTCCGGACTTTTATCTACGATATATACCGAGGACTTTTCCTCATCATACACCCCCAGGGTTCCCTGCAGCATCCATCGGTTGGCATAGGGCCGGGGCAATTGCATATCATAATTGATGACGAGGGTTTTCCCCATCTTTGTTTTCAGTAAGGAGGTAACGATGTCTCCCTGGCGCCAGTTGATTTTTGCATTGGGGTGGTCGCTTCCAAACTTACGGTTCATATAGGCCGATATTCCTTTGGAAGCCGAAGAAACGGTATAGATTTCGGTAAAGGTATCGCCGCAGTTTATATCCATCCAACTGAGCACGGGACCTACCGCATGGGTGGGATATTGATTCCGGTCATATTCTATCAGGTATTTTGCCGCCCAGCGATCCTCTCCTGTTTTGGGATCAAAAAACCAATGGTCAACGCAATCATGAGAATGGGCGCAGTGACAATGCACTATCTCGCCCAGCAAACCCAGACGTTTCATATTGAGCAGCGCCAAATTGTCTTTCCGGAAGCTCCAGTTTTCCAGCATCATAAAGGGCGTGCCCGTTTTTTCAGCGGTATCTACAAGGCTCCAGGTCTCGTCGAGCGTTAATGCGGCAGGAACTTCCACCCCGGCAATAACTCCATGCTTCATGGCATACAACGCCATCGCTGCGTGATACTCCCAATAACTGGCGATAATTACCGCGTCCAGGTTCTTTTCATTTTGAATCAGCTCCGTCCAGGTGGTTTCCGTTTTACAATATACTTTGGGACGTTTCTTGCCTGCCTTTACGCATATATCAGCG
>JACFNM010000522.1 GCA_019454915.1 Chitinophagaceae bacterium | reverse complement strand
ACGGCTCCGTTATTAAAAATATCATTTGTAAGAGCAGGGATATTTACGTTAAAATAATTATCAATCTGAACATGTTTTGCCACCCAACTCTTGATATTTGGATTAGCGCCGCCACCTCCCAATAACAATCCGGCACCCCAGTTGGTAGCAGATAGTTTAGGGCCATAGAGCATCAGGTTTTGCTTATCCAGATAATAATCACCGATAGCACCTAATGCTGTAGAAGGAATGCCATTGCCGGAGAGTATCTGAGAACCTTTGTCACCTTTATCTCCTTTATCGCCTTTATCACCCTTATCGCCTTTGGCGCCGTTCTCACCATCTCTGCCGGCCGTACCCGCTGGTCCTATGGGACCTTCTTTCTGGCAGGAGGTAAACCCTGTTGCAATAATTATGGCTAATACTGAGCATAAAAGCATTTTTTTCATACATGTTCTTTAGGGGTTAAAAAATAATTAATGGTATATCCAATGAATAAATCACCGGCTGTATGCTGGTTTAGCATGCACGTATACATTTTTTTTAAGGAGCCTTCACCACCTGGCGCCTGTGTAAAGCGTGAGCCCCGGGCGTGGCTTCATTTACAGCTTACAGGATATCTGCGGCAGGAATTTCAGAAGATAAAAGAGGGATTAAAAAAGGAGGATAAAAGTAAAACCGGCACCCGTTACCGCAAATAGCACTTTTGTTGTATTTTTTTGAGTTTGAGGTGTGAGCTTTCAGCAATCAGCCGTCAGGAACTGGCGCTATAAAAAAACTGAAACCCGAGACTTGCCACCTGCGCGGTCAGGTACCGGCAGCTCTCTCCGGGGCGATCATTTGTTTGTCCTGCAGTTTGTATACTCAATTTTTTATAAGTACCCCAGCCGCTCTGCTGTTGCTGCCGCCCGGGTAAAGTGCTGCCGGGCTTTTGTTGTATGATCAAGATAATATTCCCTTAATCCGGCTTTCACAAGTGTTGTTATTTCACCAGGCATACCCTGTACATTGGGATGGAGCAAAATAAACACATGCCGGATACAGGAGGCCAGATCGTTTTTCCGCAGATAAAGTGCTATCAGCAGAACGGAACATACCGGCAGGAAAGGAAACCGGTGTTGCGTCATATAAGCAAATACCTGCAGGCTTAATTTTTCCGCCGGTCCAAAATCGCTTTTCATATAACAGATCCAGGCCAATGCTGAATCTGAAAGCATTTTACTCGTGGCGTTTTGGTTGGCTTCCACATGCGCGCTTAATATTTTATGCCATTGTTCCACAGCCTTCAGGTTCTTTTCAAGTCTGTAAGCGTTCGTTATATAGCAATAAGCCATGCTCTTCGCCTCATCATTGCTTTTGTTGTTTATAAGCCCGAGCGCCTGCAAGGCATACTTTCTACAGGCTTCCGGCTGCCAGTTGAGCATATAAGTAAAGCCCAGGTTATTTAACCCGTCAATTTCAATAGCTGTATTATTTTGCGCTTTTGCCAGCTCTGTAATGGAATGGCAAACGATCAGGGCTTCATCCGGCAACATGAACCACCGGTACCGCACCAGCATGTCCATATACACAATTTTCAGGTATTGTATTTTTTGATCGTTATTGCCATGTTTTTCAATGGAGCCCTTTAGTTGTTCAACAATTTTTGCAAATGTTGAGAAAGCCCGGGTGGTATGCAGTGCATAGCAATATTCAAGGGTAATATTAATGTAATGGAATTGCCATTCCTCATCCCGGTTGAGCTCCGCATCCAGTAATTGCAAAGCTTTTTCAAACAAAGGCACCGCATTGTAAAACCGCCACTGGGCCGTATAGCTCTTCCCGGCCCTGGCGTATAAAATGCTTTGCATGACCAGCGATGGCCCGGCAGAGCTGATTATGTCATTAATGTACGACCTGGCTTCGTCAAACTTTCCCCCCGCTATCAGGTTATCTATCTTTTCTATTGTCATTTTCATTGCCCGGAATTAAAATTGAACTGCAGCAGCAACCGGCACATCAGGAGCGTAATACTTTATTAATGGCTTCGGTTTTATTTTTAACCCCTAACTTTTTATAAATATTGTGACAATGTGTTTTTACGGTTTCAAGACTGATGAACAATTGATCGGAAATGGTTTTATAGGTAGTTCCCCGGGCCAGCATCCGCAAAATCTCCTTTTCCCTGGAAGTTAAGTCAACATCCTGTCCGCCCGTTATTCCTGCGGTATTGACGGGATCAAGTACTTTTTTTATTACAGAGTCGCGGATCTTAATGTTATT
>JACFNM010000521.1 GCA_019454915.1 Chitinophagaceae bacterium | reverse complement strand
AAAACCACCAATAAGAATCCCCGATCTACCGTGGGCACTATTACAGAAGTATATGATTTTTTAAGGCTGTTATTTGCACGTGCGGGTGAAGCCTATTCCTACAATACGGGCAAACGGATGGTGAAGTGGAGCGAGGAAGAGATTGTGAACAATATTTTTGAACGCTTTAACGGAGAGAAAATATCCATACTCGCCCCGTTGGTTCGCGGAAGAAAAGGACATTATCGGGAACTGTTTGAGGATATCCGGAAGAAAGGATTCCTGAAAGTGAGAGTGGACGGAGAAATAAAAGACCTGGTGGCCAAGATGCAGGTGGACAGGTATAAAATCCACGACATAGAAGTGGTGGTGGACCGCCTGAAGGTGGAGGAGGAGTTTAAAGTGAGAATAAGCCAGAGTGTACAGCAGGCATTGCGAATGGGAAAAGACCTGATGTTTGTCAGCCCGCTGGACAATTCCAAAGGAAAGAAAGCGCCGGCAGAAGTCTCTTATTCCAAGATGCTGATGTGTGAGTCCACCGGAATTTCTTATGAAGAGCCCTCACCGAACAGCTTCTCGTTTAATTCTCCCTATGGCGCCTGCCCGGTATGCAAGGGCCTGGGCTCGGTATTCCAGGTGAACTTAGACGAAGTGATCCCTAACCGGGATTTAAGTATTAATGAAGGCGGTATTGCACCGTTAGGCGAAGAAAGAGAGGCTTTTGTGTTCAGGCAAATTCAGCAATTGGCGAAGAAAAATAGATTCAGTCTTGATAAGCCCGTCGGGGAATTGCCGGATGAGGTGTTGAATCTTCTGTTGTATGGCGATACCAAAGCAACAGTAGAAATGGATTTAAACTTTGACGGACAGGACGGCAGCGCCCAGGTATATTCTACCGAATTTGAAGGAATTGTCAATCAACTGAAAAGATGGTTTACGGCAAGTTCCAGCGATAGCGTGCGTCAATGGGCGGAAAAATTTATGGTGTTAAGAACTTGTACCGAATGCAACGGCACAAGACTTAGAAAAGAAAGTCTATGGTTTAAGATAGACGGCAAAAACATTTCGGAACTGAGTGAGATGAGTTTAGCATCCCTGGCGCAATGGTTCGGCGGATTAGAAAGCCGCCTGTCGGCAAAGCAGAACGCCATTGCAAAGGATGTGATAAAGGAAATCAGGGAAAGACTTCACTTTTTGCTGGATGTGGGACTCACTTATCTTAGTTTGAACCGGCCTTCCAGAACCCTGAGCGGAGGGGAATCTCAGCGCATAAGGCTGGCTACGCAAATCGGTTCGCAGTTACAGGGCATCACCTATATCCTCGACGAGCCGTCTATCGGGTTGCATCAACGCGACAATCACCGGCTTATCACGGCGCTGCAACACCTGAGAGACATTGGCAACAGCGTGCTGGTAGTGGAGCACGACAAGGATATTATGCTCGCGGCGGATTACCTCGTAGATATAGGACCCCGTGCCGGACTGGAGGGAGGTAAAATAGTGGCTGAAGGGGAGCCGGCCGACTTGTTAAACTTACATACGTTAACCTCCGATTACCTGAATAAGGAGAAGCAAATCAAAGTACCGGAAGAAAGACGGAAAGGAAACGGTAAAACGCTGGAACTGAAAGGCGCCAAAGGGAATAATTTGAAGAATGTAAATGTGAAGTTTCCGCTGGGGAAATTTATTGTCGTTACCGGGGTAAGCGGGAGCGGAAAATCTACCCTGATCAATGAAACGCTTTATCCCATCCTCAGCAAACACGCCTACGGGTCGCGGGTACAGCCATTAGCATACGGTTCAGTAAAGGGTCTGGAGCATATTGATAAAGTCATTGAAATTGACCAGTCTCCCATCGGCAGAACGCCACGCAGTAACCCGGCGACCTATTGTGGATTTTTCACGGAAATACGGCAGCTTTTCGCATCCGTTCCCGAAGCAAAAGTCAGGGGTTATAATCCCGGCAGATTTTCTTTTAATGTAAGAACGGGACGTTGTGATATTTGCGAAGGCGGCGGTATGCGCGTAATCGAAATGAATTTTTTGCCGGACGTTTATGTGCCTTGTGAAAAATGTCATGGAAAAAGGTATAACCGCGAGACCCTTGAAATTCGCTATAAAGGAAAGTCCATCAGTGATGTATTGGAAATGACGGTGGATGAAGCTGTGGAATTTTTTCAGCCCGTACCCTATCTCTATCGTAAGATAAAGGTATTACAGGAAGTAGGGCTCGGATATATAACGCTTGGGCAAAGCGCAGTTACGCTGAGCGGGGGAGAAGCGCAACGGGTAAAGTTATCTACCGAG
>JACFNM010000520.1 GCA_019454915.1 Chitinophagaceae bacterium | reverse complement strand
TAATGATCCCGGGCGCCATCACTCCATCATCATTCGTCACTAAAATAACAGGCTCCCTTTTCTTTTTTACCCGCTCAGCCATTTATATATACCTATTTAATGTGTAAAAATCCCAATAATTTACCGGCTACCCAAAAATGCACGCAGAAATAATCAAAAAATATTAGCATTTTTTTGTTATAACTAAAACTATTAGTATCATTGTGTACTAAATTACTTAGTATGGCTCAATCGTTTGCAGGTCAGAACCTGAAATATCTACGTAAACTGCGTGGCTGGACGCAGGAAGAATTCGCGCTGAAGTTAGGCATTAAACGATCCCTGATTGGCGCTTATGAAGAAGAAAGGGCGGAACCGCGGCTGGATGTACTGGAGAAAATGGGAGAGATTTTCAAACTCTCCTTAGATGATCTGTTGCTGAAAGATTTGCGCGAGACAAAAGGAAGTTATCTTTCCAGGCGGCGGATGCAAAAGCTGATGTCGGAGAGTAACCTGATCCATTTCGTTCCTATAAAAGCAGCGGCAGGTTATCTGGCAGGATATGCCGATACCGAGTTCATTGACGAGCTGAATACCTTTACGCTGCCCATGTTAACGGGAGATAATTACCGCGCCTTTGAAATCGTGGGAGACAGCATGCTGCCTACCCCAAGCGGTTCCATCATTGTTGGGGAAAAAATAGACCACCTCGAAGAGGCAAAAAGCAGCCAGGCATTTATCGTGGTATCCCGAAATGAAGGGATCGTGTATAAACGTATTGAGAAAAGCAATCGCAACAAGGCAAAGATCACCCTGGTGAGCGACAACCCTTCCTACCAGCCCTACCAGATCAATGCCGCGGATATCCTGGAGCTATGGCAGGCGAAACTGGTTATCTCCAAAGTGGCCAGCCAGCAAAGATGGGATGTAAACCAACTGGCTTCGCTCGTCAATAACCTGCAGGAACAGGTGTCGGTATTGAAGAAGAAGTATAATTAGGAGAAGGAGCGTTTCGAACTGCTGCAGGCCTACTTCTGCCCCAGCGCTTCTACGCCTTGCTCAAAAACAATATCTACCGGGATACCCTTACTCTGTAATATATCCAGATCGGCTTTAAGCTCCGGTCGGATAATGCCTTTGTCTTTTAGCAGGGCTTCCACTCCCGCTTTATCGCCGTTACCCTGCAACGTGAGTATAAGCGCACCCAAATCATTAATGGCGTCCCGGAATTTCGCATAGTTTACCCGGTAACGACCTTCTTTCGTTTTTTCAAAAGCGCCATGCTCCAATAAAAAATTAAAGCTGAGCATATTGGCTTTCCCGTGGGCGCTGGCGGCGCCGAACCGAACGGAACGTAAAATACCCGCCATGTAGGTGGTGTAGTAGCTATTGATGTCTCCCTCCAGTTCTCCTTTCTCCACTAATTTGGCAATCATATATAACCCCAGCACATCGGCCTTTGCTTCTTCCAGCCAGGAATACTGCTCCTGCAATGCATTACGTACCGTTCCCTTTCCCGTAATCGTCTCCTTGATCCCCAGTCCGTGAGCAACCTCGTGAAACATCACATTCGAAAAAAAAGCATCAAAAGAAATAGCGGACAATTGAGCGCTATCTATCAGTTGACCGGCTATAGGAATTAATATTTTGTCGAACTTGGCTTGCATCGCATTTTTTAACTGCAGCCGTCTTGTACCTTTCGTTTGCTGAATCTCTTCATCATTGGGCAGGTTCACTGCTATCGTTTTGGAACCCGAATTACAGTCGCCGGCATAATAAATCACATCATAGGCATTGAGCTCCGAATCCGTACCCGGCTTTTCAGACTTATATTTGTCTGCCACCGGAAGCCCTTTCTGCAATTCAGGCAACATACCCGCGTATCTGGACAGCCGCGCACTCCATTGCTTATCCTTGATTAACAAATAGGCTTCAAAAGACGCCCGGTAGTTAAACAATTTATCCTCATAATTTTCTATTGGCCCAATAATAAAATCAACCGTATTCGTTTTCATGTCCATCCATGCAATATCACTTGTATGATAGCTATCCGTCACCAAAGCCTTTGCCCGTAACTGCAAATAATTTTTTAACCCCGGATCTTCGGCAAGCTGCGCAGCCTTCTGCAATAGAGAAGAGGCGTCTTCTAACTGCGGCTTCCAGAATTCATGATAGGGTATCGAATACAGCTTCTCCGTAGCGTTATCCCTTCTAACAACAGAATATAACCCTTTCTTATCTTCAATCGTTGCCTGTTCAAATTCTTCCCTACTCATATCCGGAGGATAAAACTGCGCTCCGGCGGGTTTC
>JACFNM010000519.1 GCA_019454915.1 Chitinophagaceae bacterium | reverse complement strand
TGCGCTATGAAAACCCGTTATACATGGTTGAAGATGCCGGCGCTGCCGATTTGATCTCGGGGGGAAGACTACAACTCGGTATCAGCCGGGGATCACCCGAACAGGTTGTAGACGGCTGGCGGCATTTTGGTTATGAACCGAAGGAAGGTGAAGACGACGCAGCCATGGCACGGCGCAAGGCGCTCGACTTTCTTGATAAACTAAACGGTATCGGCTTCGGAAAACCCCATCCCAATCCTATGTTTCCAAATCCGCCGGGACTATTACGCCTTGAACCTTATTCAGAGGGATTACGAGACCGCATCTGGTGGGGTTCGGGATCTAATGCAACTGCGATCTGGGCCGCTGAAATGGGTATGAATCTTCAAAGTTCAACCCTGAAAGACGACGAAAGCGGAAAGCCTTTTCACGTTCAGCAGGCGGAGCAGATCAGGCTGTACCGGGATGCGTGGAAAAAAGCGGGTCACCAGCGGGAGCCGCGGGTTTCCGTCAGCCGTTCTATTTTCGCTCTGGTCAGTGATAGGGACCGGCACTATTTCGGACATGAAGCCGAGCGAACCGACCAGCGGGGCTTCATAGCTGAAAATCAACGCGCCATTTTTGGAAGAAGTTATGCAGCAGAGCCGGATGAACTCATCAGAGAATTGGCTAAGGATGAAGCCATCCGGGAAGCAGACACTTTGCTTCTAACCATCCCCAGTACGCTTGGTGTGGATTATAATGTGCATGTATTATCTTCCATCCTGAAATATGTGGCGCCGGGACTGGGGTGGAGATAACATTGAAGCGTGAAAAGCTAAACCGAAAATTCTCAATAATCCGTTCTCATCAACCCAATATTCTATCGGTCCGGGCTATCTATTTTCTTCAACTTTCTTTCGTAATGACCGTCGCGATGGTATGTGTCTCACGTACCATCATCATCCGCAATCCCGCTACTGATTCGTGAGACACGAATCAGGGCGGAGTACCCGAGAGGAAATCAATAATGAATTATCGGCGCCAACATCCCCCTACCGTATCAGGGTCAGCGTACCTTTCTTCTCAATAACACGGTCGAGGTAATCCGTTCCCTTAACCATCCACACATATGTATCACTGGATTGTTCCTTCCCTTTATACCGCCCATCCCATCCGCTTTCAGAAGAATCTGATGAAAACATCAGTTGCCCCCAACGATTGAAAATCCGAACGTATTCCAGGGCTTTCACCCCAACCGGAATAACCCGGAATACATCATTCAGTCCGTCATTATTAGGTGTGAAAGCATCCGGTACCAGGATATCCGGTTGAAGCCTGTATATCTTTACATTCAACGTATCATACGCAAAACATCCTTCCGGTGTGCTTACTTTTACGGAATAGGTCATCCGGTCTGATCCCTCCCAGATAAAGTTGGCAACCGGGTTGGCAATATTCGGATCACTCAAATAACCGGCAGGCGACCATTCATAAATTTCCGCTCCCGAAGCCTGCAGTTGTAACGGTTGTCCCACCACCACCACCGTATCGTTACCGGCAAACGCGGGTACGGGTGGAATCACCCGGAGAATGATTTCTTCATTAGTCGGCTTGGGACAGCCCAGCGTATCCGTCACGCTCACTAAGTAAGTGGTCGTTTCCGGAGGCGACACGCTGATAAACGGAGTATTAGCCGCCGTTAGCGCTGAGTCCGGCAACCATTGATAAAAGGCGCCTCCGCTCGCGAAGAGCTGTATCGAATCGCCATAACAAATAGAAGTATCGCCAATGGTGGTTACCTGCGGATAGGGAACGGTATGGACTCGTAGTTGGTCTGTGGCAGAACATTTACCGATGCTTGCCGTAACCTGGTACACCGTAGTAGGATTTACCGGGGTGGCCACCGGTTGCTTCAGACCGGCATCATCCAGCGTCCCGGCAGGGCTCCAGGCATAAGCCAGCCCGTTGCTAAAGGGGTTAAGCTGTATTCCGTCCGTGAGACATATAGTGGTATCCGGGCCGGCATTTAAAGTAACAAAACTGACAACGTTCACCGTCATCGTATCTGTTGAAGTACAACCCGGAACGGTAGTAAGACTCACGGTGTAGGTAGTGGTAACATCCGGGCTTAGCGTTGCGGTTGCCCCCGAAGCTTGTAAATTATGGGTTGGCGACCAGGTGTAGGCGCCCGGCGCTCCTTCCGCCTTAACGGAAATCGTATCAATATTACAAATCAGGGTATCCCTGGGTACCCTTAGAAATGGCCGGTCAAGAATTTCTACGTCATGCCTCACCGTACTAACGCATCCCTTATCACTACTCACCGTA
>JACFNM010000518.1 GCA_019454915.1 Chitinophagaceae bacterium | reverse complement strand
ATGTCCAAAATTCAGCAGCCGCCGATCGCCTTTTTCAAATTCGTCTTTTTGTACGACTTTGATTTTTATCAATGCATTGCGCCGGACAAGCGAGCAGAGAGCTGATTTCTTTTGCTGATACTTTTCCAAAGTATAATCCTCTAATTCTTTAAACATAGCCGCATTTTTAATACAGGCATGCTTAATGATTTCTGCAAATCCGTTTTCCCATTCATTTTGCGGAAGCTCCTTCAAAAGGCTGTAATCATGCAGGATAAAGGATGGCTGACGAATCGTGCCGACCATGTTTTTATACACGCCCACATCAATTCCGTTTTTCCCGCCGATACTTGCATCTACCATCGCCAGCAGGGAGGTAGGCACAAATCCAAACGGGATACCCCGCATATAAACAGACGCCGCATACCCGGTAATATCCGTAATGACTCCGCCGCCAACACCCACAAGCGTAGTTTTTCTGTCCGCCGCCATTTCAATCATCTTACCGATAAGCGTGTCAACGGTGGGCTGAATTTTGAAAGACTCTCCCGATTTTAATACAATGGTGTTCCAGTTTTTGAACAGGTGATTATGAACCCTGAATATATTTTCATCCGTAATCAGAATAGCAGATTTAGGATCTACTATTTTTTTCAGATGAGAAAATTTGTAATCGAAATAGAATTGAGTTGTTCCGCTACCGAATTTAAATTGAACATAGTCCATTGACAAAAAGTTTGGTTTTTAATCGGATAATCTACATACACGCGTTATTCAGCCGATAGATACCACCATCCGGTTGAATATGGTCAGTTCTTCTTTTAATGTTTTTTCACGATGGTAAATATCCTGCTTATTCAAATATTCTATCGTTTTATCAATCGTGGAGGGGCTAACCGACCACGCGGAATAGCCGGGGTCCCATTCAAAAGGCTCGGAAAGAAACTTATTGTCATTTAGCCAGTTTTCAGATTCCCTTTTGCACTCCGTAACCACAGCGCTTAACGATTGTGTGGGCATCAATTTAACCAAACAGTGTATATGGTCTGCTCCGCCGTTTATAGCCACCACCTGAATACCTTTCTCAGTCAGAATCTTATGTACCGAAACAAATAATACTTTTCTTATGATGCCGGTTAATACGGGTCTTTCGTCTAAAGTACTCCATACCGCATGAACATACACATAAGTATTATGGTTAATTGACATGATTAATCAGGAAGAGAATCAACTGTTCATTATCTTGTTTTGGTGATTAATAGATTCCATGTGAACCGCATCAAAGTATTTTGTGATGAAATCATTACTCAATCCCATTTTCTCTCCTTTCTTGTAGGCTCTTTCCAGAATTTCATTCCAGCGTGAGGTTTGCAGAATGGTTATATCGTTTTCTTTTTTGTAGAGTCCTATCTTTTCGGCCAAACTCATGCGCTGGCTGAGAATCTGTATCATTTCATCATCCAGGTGATTAATCTGCTGACGAAGCTTTTCCAGTGCAGTATGCAGTTCTTTGGAATCGCTGCCTTCTTTTCTCCAGGTAATGGCGCCAAGAAGTTCAGCCAGTTTTTCCGGTGTTATCTGTTGTTTGGCATCACTCCAGGCTTCGTCGGGGTTAATATGACTTTCAATCATCAGTCCGTCATAATCCAGGTCAATGGCCTTTTGAGCAACATCCAGCAGAATATCCCTTCTCCCGCATATATGAGAGGGATCGTTGATTATTTTAAGTTCAGGATTTCTTCTTTTCATTTCAATAGCGAGATGCCACATGGGTGCATTCCTGAATTCCGTATTTCCGTAGGCGCTGAACCCCCGGTGAATCAGACCAACCGTCTTGATACCTGCTTTTGCGATCCGCTCAACGGCTCCTGTCCAAAGTTCCAAATCCGGGTTAATCGGATTTTTAATAAATACCGGAACGTCTGCACCACGTAGCGCATCGGCTACCTCCTGCACACTAAAAGGATTCACGGTGGTACGTGCGCCAATCCACAGCATATCAATTTCAAAGTGAAGCGCATTTTCTACCTGCTTAGCAGTCGCCACCTCTACCGTCGTCGGCAAACCGGTTAATTTCTTCGCCTGTTGCAACCAGGGTAATCCCTTGGTTCCTACGCCCTCGAAGCTTCCGGGGCGGGTACGGGGTTTCCATATACCGGCACGAAGCATATCCACCTTACCGGTTTGAGCCAGCCGCTGTGCCGTTTCAAGCACCCGCTCTTCGGTTTCTGCACTGCACGGGCCGGAAATAATAATGTGTTTCTTATTCAATACTTCCAACACGTTAACTTTTGTTTTGGATTCCACTGCTT